>NZ_JBILVF010000132.1:0-9658 GCF_044370595.1 Mycobacterium sp. | reverse complement strand
GACGATCAGCGGCCGCCGATGGCGCCGAGACCGCCGCGCCGACCCCCAACGCCACCGCCAAAGCCCCCACCCGGCCCACGTAGCGCCCGCAACCCACGAACCCGGTCCTGCTAGGTGTCGTATGAGACATAGCCATCTCCCCACTCGCTTTGTCGGCCACCTCGCCGACCGCTGCCGCAGCACCCCGCTGACACGAACATGGTCGCGCGATAAGAAGTACATGTCAGAAATCCCACACCCTGCATCAGATGTGACTAAAATCACACCAAGAATGTGTTCGGGAGGAAAGTCCGGGGGTTCAGCCCTCGGGGATCTCCCGCTCAATCTCCTCCAGCCACACCGTGGCCGCCATGTCCGAGGGCGCGCGCCAGTCCCCGCGCGGCGACAGCGAACCGCCGTGCGACACCTTGGGCCCGTTGGGCAACGCTGAGCGTTTGAACTGGCTGAACGAGTAGTAGCGCTGGGCGAACACCGCCAGCCAATGCCGGATCTCCCCCACGGTGTAACCGTGCCTTTCCTCCAGCGGGAAACCCGGCGGCCACCCACCGTGCTGTGGGTCGTGCCAGGCGTGCCAGGCCAGAAAGGCGATCTTCGACGGCCGGAACCCGTAGCGCAGCACCTGAAACAGCGAGAAGTCCTGCAGCGCATAGGGCCCGACTTTGGCTTCGCTGCTCTGCACCTGCTCACCGGCACCGGCAGGCACCAGTTCCGGGGTGATCTCGGTGTCCAGCACCGACTGCAGGATCACCCCCACCTCCTCGTCAAACTGACCTGAGGAGATCGCCCACCGAATCAGATGCTGAATCAGGGTTTTCGGCACCCCGGCGTTGACGTTGTAGTGGCTCATCTGGTCACCCACGCCGTAGGTGGACCAGCCCAGCGCCAACTCGGACAGATCACCGGTGCCTAGCACGATCCCGCCGCGCTGGTTGGCGATCCGGAACAGGTAGTCGGTGCGCAACCCGGCCTGGACGTTCTCGAAGGTGATGTCGTAGACCTGCTCGCCGCGAGAGTAGGGGTGGCCGATCTCGGCGAGCATCACCGTCGCGGTGGACCGGATGTCGATCTCTTCGAAGGTGACCCCGAGGGCTTTGGAGAGCGCGATGGCGTTGTTTCTGGTGCGCTCCCCGGTAGCGAAACCGGGCAATGTGAACGCCAGGATGTCGCTGCGGGGCCGGCCTTCCCGGTCCATTGCCTTAGCGGCGACGATCAGCGCGTGGGTGGAGTCCAGTCCGCCGGAGACGCCGATGACGACCTTGGGGTAATCCAGCGCACGAAGTCGCTGCTCAAGGCCGGAGACCTGGATGTTGTAGCCCTCGTAGCAGTCCTGTTCGAGGCGGACCGGATCCTTGGGAACGAACGGGAACCGCTCCACCTCTCGGCGCAGACCGATATCACCGGTGGGCGGGTCGAGCCGAAAACCGATGCGCCGGAACGCATTCTGCGCCTGAAAGTGGCGACGGTTATCGTCGAAGGTTCCCATCCGCAGCCGTTCGGCGCGCAGCAGATCCAGGTCGACGTCAGCCATCGATCGGCGGTCGCCCTTGGGGAAACGCTCCGAGGACGCCAGCAACCGGCCGTTCTCATAGATCATCGTCTGGCCGTCCCAGGCCAGGTCGGTGCTGGACTCGCCTTCCCCGGCGGCGGCGTAGACGTAGGCGGCCAGGCAGCGCGCCGAGGCTGAGCGGGCCAGCAGCGCGCGGTCCTCGGCCCGGCCGATGGTGATGGGGCTGCCCGACAGGTTGGCCAGCACCGTCGCTCCGGCCAACGCGGCGTGCGCGCTGGGCGGCACCGGCACGAACATGTCCTCGCAGATCTCCACGTGCAGCACCAGGCCCGGCACATCGTCGGCGGCGAACAGCAGATCCGGCCCGAACGGAACTTCGGCGCCCAGCACGCGGATCGTGCCGGTCATATCGTCACCGGGCGCCATCTGGCGGCGCTCGTAGAACTCCCGGTAGGTCGGCAGGTAGGACTTGACCGCGACGCCGAGAACCCGCCCGCGGTGGATCACCACGGCGGTGTTGTAGATGCGGTGCAGATGCCGCAGTGGTGCACCGACCACCAATACCGGCAGCAGGTCGGCGGAGGCGGCCACCACATCGGCCAGCGCGGCCTCGACGGCGTCGAGCAGGCTGTCCTGCAACAGGATGTCCTCGATCGAGTAGCCCGACAGGGTCAGTTCGGGAAAGACCGCCACTGCGACCCCGTCGGCGTGGCAGTCCCGGGCGATCCGCAGTACCGAGGCGGCGTTGGCGGCCGGGTCCGCCAGCACAGTCCGGTGCGTGCACGCCGCCACCCGCACGAATCCGTGCCGGTAGGCCCCGAAGAAGTCGGCCGCAGTGAAGTCCACGCCTCATTGTGGCCTGCGGCTTAACCCGGTGGCCCGTGGACACCGAGAGGACATCCTTTTATGATAAATTCTCAGCTTTGCTCCGAGGTTGGGAAATCCATTGATTGGCCGACGATATTTGCCTGTGAAAGCCGCTGCAGTGGCGGCGGCCGGGTTTTTGCTGACCGGCGGTGGGGTGGCCCTCGCGGCGCCCGGTTCGAATGGCGACAAGAACGGCGGCAACGGCGGCGACAAACCGTCGGCCACCGCATCGGGCAGTTCGGCCGGCAAGAACGGCACAACTGCGGGCAACAGCGGTTCCGCGCCCGGTAACAGCGGTTCCGCGCCGGGCAAGACCTCTTCCGGTCCCGGCAAGCCCGCGACGACACCTCCGGGCAACTCCCCCGGGGCGCCCAATCCCGGGCCGAAGAACCTGCCGGACGCCGCGCCGCCGGTGGCCGCCGGCGCGACCGGGAAGACCAACCCGGCGAGTACCGGCACCCCCAATTCATTCGGCAAGTCGGTCGCCGCGACGGCCAGCAGCCAGCAGGGACAGGGCAACGGTCCGAGCCCCAGCGTCGAAATCCCCAGTGCCACAGCCGTTCCGTCGGCCACCGCCTCGGTGACCGTCACCATCCCCCTCCCCGCCTCCATGCCGATCCCCATCCCGCTACCCGTCACCATCCCCAGTTCGGTCCCGGTCACCGTCACCGCCGCCCCGTCGACCTCAGCCGGCGACTCCGAGTTCATTCCGGCGCCGTCGCATGCTGTTCGCAACGGCGCCGTCCCGACCGCGCCGCGTCCCGAGCCGTCGGAGGCTGTCACGCGTGGGAACTCGGGTCCGCAGCAGCGAGTCCAGGCGGCACCGCCGGCAGCGGCCTCCGCAACCGCCGCTACCGCAGTCTCGATTTCACCGCCGCAGTCAACGGGCGCGGCCGCCGGCCCCTCCCCCACAGCCGGCGCCGAGACGCCCTGGATCGGCAGGGTGGCCACCCAGGTCGTCGACGAAGTCCGCGAAGCGCTGCGCGAGGTGTCGCTGAAGGAGCTCGCTCTCGCCGCACTACCCGGGTTGGTCGGCATGTTGTTCTTGTTCTCCGCGGGGATCGGCATAGGTCACCGGCAGGCCAAATTCGGGTTCGCACTCGAGTCGACCGGCGCGTTGCGGTTCGCGATGCGCGGCCCGCTGGGGGTGGTGCGTCCCGGCGGCTTCATCGCCATGCCGGCCCGCCGCCCGAGCACGCTGCTCAGCCGCGCGGCGTGACCGGGGCTCGGTCCCCCGGGCCGGACTGACTTAATCTCGTGATGTGGACGCCCCGGAACTCATCGCGCTGCTGACCGGCCGGCGGGTTGCGGTGCTCACCGGCGCCGGGATCTCCACCGACTCCGGCATTCCCGACTACCGCGGCCCGGACTCCCCGCCCGCCAACCCGATGACCATCCACCAGTTCACCTCCAGCCGCGGATACCGGCAGCGCTACTGGGCACGTAATCACCTGGGCTGGCGCCATATGGCGCAGACCGAGCCCAACGCCGGCCACCGCGCATTGGCCGCCCTCGAACGGGCCGGGGTTGTCTGTGGCGTCATCACCCAGAACGTCGACCTGCTGCACACCAAGGCCGGCAGCCGCGCCGTCATCAACCTGCACGGAACGTACGCCCACGTGGTGTGCCTGGACTGCGAGTACGGCATATCGCGTTCTGCGCTGGCCGAGCAACTGGAGGCCGCTAATCCCGGGTTCACCGAACGCGCCGAGAAAGTGGGCGGGCTGGCGGTGGCACCGGACGCCGACGCCGTCGTGAACAGTACCGATTCATTCCGTTTCGTCGACTGCCCGCAGTGCGGCGGAATGCTGAAACCCGACATCGTGTACTTCGGCGAGTCGGTTGCCAAAGAGGTTGTCGATCAGGCGTATTCGCTTGTGGATCAGTCCGGCGCTCTACTGGTCGCCGGCTCTTCCCTGACGGTGTTCTCCGGCTACCGATTCGTCCGGCACGCCGCCGCCAAGGGGATACCGGTGGCGATTCTCAACCGCGGACCCACCCGCGGCGACGACCTTGCCACGGTGAAGGTGGACGCCGGCTGCTCGCCGATGCTGACGCTGCTGGCCGAGGAGCTGACCGCCCGCAAACCGGCGGTGCCGTAGGGTCGCCGGGTGGCTACCGAAGACAACGGCAATACTTCTCTGGGCGACATCTCTTTCGGCGACATCCTGGCTGCTTTCGCCGTCGGCATTGGCGGGTCGGTGCTCAAGCCGATCCGCCCCCGGCCGGGTCCGGCCTCCGAGCGCTGGGGCGTCGGCGTCGGTGAAGCCGCCGCAAGCCTGCCCTGGATGCCGGGCCCGGTGCGCGGCCTGGCCCGCCAGCTCAACCAATTCGGCTCGGTGGTGGTCAGCCCCGGCGGTATCGAGTACGACGGCGACGAGGTCGCCTGGTCGAAGGTCTCCGAGATCCGGACCCGACGGCTGGTCGGCTACCTGGCCACCGACGCGATCACCAAACAGGTCAACCGGTTGCCGCTGTGGCGGTTCCCCGGCCGCGCCCGGGTGCTGAACGCGGTGAGCCAGGCCGCGCTGACGGCAGTGGCCGTGGCCGCCGACCTTCGGCTCGACCGCGGCGTGTTCACCCTGTGCGTCCCCGCGGAGGTGCAGTACCGCGGACTGGTGCGCACCA
This sequence comes from Mycobacterium sp., assembly GCF_044370595.1. GTDB lineage: Bacteria > Actinomycetota > Actinomycetes > Mycobacteriales > Mycobacteriaceae > Mycobacterium. The sequence continues at coordinate 4,656 of NZ_JBILVF010000132.1, read as the reverse complement.
AGCAGATGTCGGCGGGCATGCCCGCCGCGCTGGTGCTCGCCGACCCCGCGGTGCGGGATCTGGTGGAGTCGACGGCGAAGGCCCACGGCATCCCGGTACGGATGGCCGATCACGACGCGCTGGAGGTTGCCGCGCAACGCGCCGCGGCGATCCGCTCGGTCGTCACCGGGATCGGCGCACTGGTGGGCGTGATGGGACGGTCGACAGCAAAATCGCCGGCAGGATCGACGGCGTTGTCCTAGACCGCCACCAGGTCGTCGGCGTGCACGGCCGGCCGGCGCAGTTCGGCCGGAAGCTCGGAGGTGGAGCGCCCGATCATGGTTTCCAGTTCGGTGGCGTCGTAGGCGACCACACCGCGGCCCACCATCGTCGCGTCCGGGCCGTGCAACTCCACCACGTCGCCGCCGAAGAACCGACCGGTGCATCCGGTGATCCCGGCGGGCAGCAGCGACCGGCGCTGTTTGACCACCGCCCGCACCGCACCGGCGTCCAGGCTCAGCGACCCGGCGGCCTCGGCGGCGTAGCGGACCCAGAACCGCCGCGCCGACATGCGCGTCGCCCGGGGCGCGAACACGGTGCCCACCGACGCCTCGGTGAGGGCATCGGCGGCGTCGGCGGCGGCGGCCAGCAGCACCGGCACCCCGGCGTCGGCGGCCAGTAGCGCCGAGGACAGTTTGGAGGCCATCCCCCCGGTGCCGAGTCGGCTGCCCTGCCCGGCCACCACGCCGTCGAGGTCATCAGGCCCGGCGACCTCGGGGATGAAGCGCGCCGGTTTGTCTGGGGGTGCTTTTCGCGGATCGCCCTCATAGAGCCCGTCGATGTCGGAGAGCAGCACCAGCGCGTCGGCACCGACGAGATGAGCGACCAGCGCCGAGAGCCGGTCGTTGTCGCCGAACCGGATCTCGTTGGTGGCCACCGTGTCGTTTTCGTTGACGATGGCCACGGCGTGCAGCGCCCGCAGCCGGTCCAGGGTGCGTTGAGCGTTGGTGTGCTGCACCCGCTGGGCGATGTCATGGGCGGTCAGCAGCACTTGACCCACGGTGCGGTCATACCGGGCGAACGCCGTGCTCCAGGAGTTGACCAGCGCCACCTGCCCGACGCTAGCGGCGGCCTGTTTGGTGGCCAGGTCGGTGGGTCGACGGCTCAGCCCCAGCGGCTCGATACCTGCGGCGATCGCCCCCGAGGACACGATGACGACGTCGGTGCCGGATTTCATGCGCGTCTCGATGGAATCGGCCAGAGCCGCAAGTCGGGTGGCGTCGAACAGCCCCGCTGGGTTCGTCAGCGCGGTGGTGCCGATCTTGACCACGACGCTGCGCGCGGTGCGGATCGCCTCCCGGTGAACGCTCACCGATTCTCCTCGTCGGGATGCTCGCGACGCTGCCGTTTGGCTTCCCGGCGCTCTGCCGCCCCGATCCGCTCGTTGCGTTCCACCCGGATGTCGGTGCCGCGGCCGGACAGCGTGACATCCACCCCGGCCGGAGTCTGCGGCTCCCAGTCGAACGTCATATCCCCGATGGTCACCGCGCAACCAGCGGAGGCGCCCCGGCGCAGCAACTCGTCCTCGACGCCGAGGCGGGCCAGTCTGTCACCGAGGTAGCCGACCGCTTCGTCGTTGTCGAAGTCGGTCTGTGCCACCCAGCGTTCCGGCCGGGTGCCGCGCACGATGAAACCGCCCGGGTGGGCGGGGTCGGGTTCGACGGTGAACCCGCTGGAGTCCACCGGCAGTGGCCGGATCACCGGCCGGCGGGCCACCACCGGCGGCTGGGCGGCCCGGTAGCGGGCAACCATGTCCCACAGCGCAAAGGTCAACTCGCGCAACCCCTCCCGGCTCACCGTGGAGACCTCGAAAACCGGCCAGCCACGCTCGGCGATCTCCGGACGGACGAAGTCGGCGAGTTCGCGGGCCTCCGGTACGTCGATCTTGTTGAGGACCACCGCCCGTGGCCGCTCCGCGAGATCGCCCAGCGCGGAATCGGTCTGCAGGGTCGGCCGGTAGGCCGCCAGTTCAGCCTCGATCGCGTCGATGTCGGAGACGGGGTCACGGCCGGGTTCCATTGTTGCGCAGTCGATCACGTGAACCAACACCGCGCAGCGTTCGATGTGGCGCAGGAAATCCAGCCCCAGACCGCGGCCCTCGGAGGCCCCGGGGATGAGACCGGGCACGTCGGCGACGGTGAAGGTGTGGTCCCCGGCCGACACCACGCCGAGGTTGGGTACCAGGGTGGTGAACGGATAGTCGGCGATCTTGGGTTTGGCCGCCGAGATGGTGGACACCAGTGATGACTTGCCCGCCGAGGGGAAGCCGATCAACCCGACGTCGGCGACGGTCTTCAGTTCCAGGGTGAGGTCGCGGGCCTGCCCCTTCTCCCCGAGCAATGCGAAGCCGGGGGCTTTGCGGGCCCGGGAGGCCAGTGCGGCGTTGCCCAACCCGCCGCGGCCACCCTCTGCGGCGACGAACCGGGTGCCCTCCCCCACCAGATCGGCCAGCAACCGGCCCTGTTCGTCGAGGACGACGGTGCCGTCGGGCACCCTTAGTTCCAGGTCGGCACCGGCCGCACCGTCGCGGTTGCTGCCCGACCCCTGCTTGCCGGACGGAGCGACGACGTTGGGGTGGAAGTGGAAATCGAGCAGCGTGTGCACCTGCGGGTCGACCACCAGCACGACGCTGCCACCGCGCCCACCGTTACCGCCGTCGGGGCCGCCCAAAGGTTTGTACTTCTCCCGGTGCACCGATGCGCAACCGTTGCCTCCGTTGCCCGCGCGGGTGTGAATCACCACGCGGTCGACGAAGCGGGGCAAGCTACTCCGGCCGGGCGACGCGGACGATGTTGACGACCTTGCGGCCGCGCTTGACACCGAACTCCACCGCACCTGGGGCGGTGGCGAACAGGGTGTCGTCACCTCCGCGGCCCACGTTCACACCAGGGTGAAAATGAGTGCCGCGCTGACGGACCAGGATCTCGCCGGCCTTGACGACCTGACCGCCGAACCGCTTGACCCCCAGCCGCTGGGCGTTGGACTCGCGGCCGTTGCGTGAGCTGGAAGCGCCCTTCTTGTGTGCCATGTCCGTCCCTCTAGCTACTTGATTCCGGTGACCTTGAGGACTGTCAGCTGCTGACGGTGCCCCTGCCGCTTGTGGTAGCCGGTCTTGTTCTTGAATTTGTGGATGCGGATCTTCGGACCCTTGGTGTGTTCGAGGATCTCTCCGGTGACCGCAACCTTAGCCAGTTCGCCAGCGTCGGTGGTGACCTTGGCGCCGTCGACGACCAAGGCGACCGGCAGCGACACCGAAGCACCCGGCTCGGAGTCGATCTTCTCGACCTTCAGCACATCGCCGACGGCGACCTTGTACTGCTTGCCGCCCGCCTTGACGATCGCGTAGGTGGCTGTGTCGGCTGCCATCGTTCCTCTTCCACTAGGTGGTCGTGTCGCTGGGCGCGCGCTACCGGTGGTTGCGCGAGCGGGTCTGGTGTCGCGGGTGACGCTGGGGTGGCCCGAGCTGTCCCGCTGCCGCCGGCTGGGCCTGGCGACAACGCGCTAAGGGTACGTGACCAGCATCTGCAGGGTCAAACCGCGGGTGGACCGGCGGGCCTGGCAGCGGCCCGCCGACGGGTTCGGGATGCCGGTTGTTGGTCGACGATTTCGATGGTGGTGTCCTCCTCGATCGCGTCGTCGTCGATGACGTCCTCGTCGACGTCGTCGAGTTCGATGTCGTCATCGTCCTCGTCGTCGTCCTCGTCGTCGTCCTCGTCGTCGTCCTCGTCGTCGTCCTCGTCCTCGTCGTCGTCCTCGTCGTCGTCCTCGTCGTCGTCCTCGTCGTCGTCCTCGTCGAGATCCTCGATGTCGTCGTCCTCGTCGAGATCCTCGTCCTCGTCCAACACGCTGACCAGGTCGATGTCGGCGCTTTCGGCCTCGAACTCCTCGGCCAGTTCGGCGATCTCGTCCTCGGCGTCCTCATCGCCGTTCTTGGCCGCCGCCATCGCCTTGAACATGGGATGCTCGCCCGGAACATGTGCGGGCACCCGCGCCACGACTTCGGCGGCCGCCACCACTGCCTCTTCGCCGCGGCCCTTGCGGCCGCGCCGGTTGCGCCGCCCACCGGACTCCGCCTTGCGACCGATGGGGGGAGCGTGGTCCACCGGATCGGCGTGCATCAGGACCCCACGGCCGCTGCACTGGGTGCAGGTGCTGGAAAATGCCTCGATCAGGCCGGTGCCGAGCCGTTTGCGGGTTATCTGCACCAGCCCCAGCGAGGTGACCTCGGAGACCTGATGGCGGGTGCGGTCGCGAGCCAACGCCTCGGTGAGCCGCCGCAGCACCAGATCGCGGTTGGACTCCAGCACCATGTCGATGAAGTCGATGACCACGATGCCGCCGATATCGCGCAACCGCAGTTGGCGCACGATCTCCTCGGCGGCTTCGAGATTGTTCTTGGTGACGGTCTGTTCGAGGTTACCGCCGGCGCCGGTGAATTTGCCGGTGTTGACGTCGACGACCGTCATCGCCTCGGTGCGGTCGATCACCAAGGTGCCGCCCGAGGGCAGCCACACCTTGCGGTCCATCGCCTTGGCCAGTTGCTCGTCGATGCGGTGCACCGCGAACACGTCCGGCCCGTCCTGGCCGCCGGCGGGCTGGTACCTGGTCAGTTTCGGA
>NZ_JBILVF010000265.1:0-2508 GCF_044370595.1 Mycobacterium sp. | reverse complement strand
TTCCTCGTCGGTGGGGTTGTCGTGGACGGTGACCCCGGCCTGCTCCAGTGCGGCCACCAGACGCGGCATCGCGGCGCCGGCGATGGCCCGGTCGACCAGCAGGGTCTCGGCGGTGTTGCAGACGCTGGGCCGGCGGGTCTTGGCGTTCACCACGATTCGCTCGGCGACGTCGAGGTCGGCGTCGGCGTGGACGTAGACGTGGCAGTTGCCGACGCCGGTCTCGATGGTGGGTACCGTCGCGTCGCGCACCACCGCCTCGATCAGGCCGGCGCCGCCGCGGGGGATCACCACGTCGACCAGGCCGCGGGCCTGGATCAGGTGGGTGACGCTGGAGCGCTCGGCGCTGGGCAGCAGCTGCACGGCGTCCTCGGGCAGGCCCTCGCCGCACAGTGCGCCGCGCAGCACCGTCACCAGTTCGGCGTTGGAGTGGGCGGCCGACGAACTGCCGCGCAGCAGAACGGCATTGCCCGATTTGAGGGTGAGCCCGAAGGCGTCGACGGTCACGTTGGGCCGGCCCTCGTACACCATGCCGACCACACCCAGCGGGACGCGCTGCTGGCGCACCTGCAGCCCGTTGGGCATGGTCCGGCCGCGCAGCACCTCCCCGACCGGGTCGGGCAGTCCGGCGACCTGACGCAGACCCGAGGCGATGCCGTCGATGCGGTGCGGGTTGAGCGCGAGCCGGTCGATCATCGCCTCGGAGGTGCCGGCCGCGCGGGCGGCGTCCACGTCGGCGGCGTTGGCGGCCAGGATCTGGTGGGTGTGGTCCAGCACCGCGTCGGCGGCAGCATGCAGGGCCCGGTCCTTCTCGGCGGTGGTGAGGGTGCCGAGCACGCGGGCGGCGACCCGGGCCCGGCGGGCCGCGGAGTGCACGGCCTCGCGCACGTCAGGGGCGGCCTCGGTGTGCAGACTCATCGGTCTAGGGTAGCGTTCCCGACCACAGCAAAGACGATCGACGCCCACTCTCTGCGGCCAGGGGAATTGACGCCGACTTAGGAAAGAAAGCCCTGCTCGGCGACCGCTACGCGGTCTCGGAAGCCGGGCTGCCCTTCACATAGACCGTGATGGTTTGGGTCGCGGTGCGCCCCGCGCCGTTGCTGGCGGTAACGGCGAAGGTGTCGGTGGTCGACGGCGTCGCGGACTGCCGTTGCTCGCTGGTGGGTACGTAGGTGAACGCCCCAGTGTCCGAGTTGATGGTGACTCGTCCTCCACCGGTGGAGGTGGCCGGGGCGCTGTAGGTCAGCGTCCGTCCAAACGGGTCGGTGAACGCCGCCGTTCCCGTCGTGACTTCCGTGGTGATGGTCAGCGAGTTCACGCCGTAGCCGGGTGACCCTGCCGATGTCGCGATGGGAACGGCCGTGGCGTGGATCAGCGAGTCGAAGTTCACCCCCGTGTATGCCCTGTTGGCGTACTTCGCGTAGAGCACTGAGGCGTCGACGTTCGAACCACTCTGGGTCAACAACACCTTGACAGTCTTCGCGTAAGTGGAGTCAGTGACTTGGATTTGAACCGTCGCCCATCGTTTTCCACCGGGGTACGTCCCGTTAGTGAAGTGGTACGGAACCTCGTCACCCCCCACCCAGGCGCCCGCCAAGTTGCCGGTGATCCCGACGATCTCGTCGAGGGTCGTGTTGGTGAAGACCGTTGTGGACGCCGCCGCGGGCAGGAAGGAACTGGAGAAGGTCTTCGTGCTGAGGGTCGGGTTGCCCACCGTTGGGGTGCCGGCTACCGGGGTGCCCGGGTCGACGGCCACGGTCACGGTCTGGCTGGTGGTACGAACCCCGTTGTCAGCGGTGATGGTGAAGGTGTCGGTGGTCGATCCGCCGGCGGCTTGGCGCTGGGCCTGAGTCGGGGTGTAGGTGTACGCCCCGGTGGTCGGGTCGACGCTGACGGTGCCACCGCCGGTGGAGGTGGCCGGTGCGCTGTAGGACAGGGCCCGGTTGGCGGTGTCGGTGAACGTCACCGTGCCGGTGATTTCGCCGGTGGCGGAGTCGGGATTTCCGTAGGGGTAGTAACTCGAGGCGCCGAACGCGAAGTTCGCGTACGCCTCGTCGTTGAGATAGTCGAAACTGAACGAATCCACGGCCTGATTGAGTTGCACCACCATGAAGCCCTCAGTGCCGGTGATGCGCGTCGTGGCGTCGGCGGTGCCTTGGTCCACCGTCACGCCCTGGGACCAGAGGATCTGTACCGGCGCGGAGAAGGCGATCGAGACCGGAGTGGATGGGTTTCCGATTGACGAGAAGGCCATCAACGGTTGGCTTGGCGCCCCGAATGCGAGGACGTTGTGCGAAGCAACCCAGTTGGCGATCGTCGGATTGTCGTTCGGAACTCCGAACTCGCTGGGGAATTCCGCCCAGTTGTACATGTAGGACGTCGTGAGGATCGGGGAGCCCTGCGCTGTCGTCATCGTGTAGGTGAAGGGAACGCCTGCCACGGTCCCGTGCGCGACACCGTTTGTGGAGTTGATGTCGCTATAGGTGGCCCAATCGAAAAGGTCCTGGCCGG
>NZ_JBILVF010000131.1:0-9697 GCF_044370595.1 Mycobacterium sp. | reverse complement strand
GGCATCTCCTCGGTGTACTGGACATCTCCGCTGAGCAACTCGACTGCCTCGACGGGCACCAGGGCGGGCCGCCGCGCGTCGACCAGGATGACCGTCATCGCGCTATCCCCTTCCAGCGGTTGTGAAGGTGGTTATATCAACGTCGCCCTGAGGCCGGCCATCAAGGGCAAGCAAAAGGTCAACCACCATCTGGACGAGGTCGAGATCACGGATGCGGGCAGCACCGACCCCGGAACCGGCCCGCGGGATCGGCACCTGCACCGTCGAGGTCGTCGCCCGATAATTGGCCGCCGGGTAGATCCGCTTCAGCCGCACCTGCCCGGAGTCCGGCAGGGTCAGCGGCGCGATCCGCAGAGTCGTGGCCGACGCCGCCGCGACCTCGGTCACCCCGTACTGGCGGCACAGCAACCGCAGTCGCGCGACCGCCACCAGTCGCTGCGCCGGTTCGGGCAGCGCCCCGTAGCGGTCGACGAGTTCGTCGACCGCCGCGGCAACGGCAGCCTCGTCGGCGGCGGCGGCCAACCGGCGGTAGGCCTCCAGGCGCAGTCGGTCGCTGCTGATGTAGTCCGGCGGCAGATGGGCATCGACCGGCAGGTCGATCCGGACATCCTTGGGCTCCTCGGCTGTCGTCACGAGTTTGCCGTCGGCGGCCGCTCGGTAGGCTTCCACGGCCTCGCCGACCAGCCGAACGTAAAGGTCGAAACCCACCCCGGCGACGTGCCCGGACTGCTCGGCGCCCAGCACGTTACCGGCACCGCGAATCTCCAAGTCCTTCAACGCAACTGCCATACCCGCGCCCAGTTCGTTGTTCTGCGCGATGGTGGCCAACCGGTCGTAGGCGGTCTCGGTGAGCGGCGTCTCACGCGGATAGAGGAAGTAGGCGTATCCGCGCTCCCGGCTGCGGCCCACCCGCCCACGCAACTGGTGCAACTGGGATAGCCCGAAGGTGTCGGCACGTTCCACGATCAGGGTGTTGGCGTTCGAGATGTCCAGGCCCGTCTCGACGATCGTGGTGCACACCAGGATGTCGAAGTCGCGGTTCCAGAAGCCCTGCACGGTCTGCTCCAGCAGTTCTTCGGGCATCTGCCCGTGCGCGACCGCCACCCGCGCTTCGGGCACCAGGTCTGCCACCCGCGCCGCGGCGGCATCGATGCTGGCGACCCGGTTGTGAACGTAGAACACCTGCCCGTCGCGCAGCAGTTCTCGGCGCAGCGCCGCGGCGACCTGTTTGTCATCCTGCGGGCCGACGTAGGTCAACACCGGGTAGCGCTCTTCGGGTGGGGTGAGGATCGTCGACATCTCCCGGATGCCGGCCAGGCTCATCTCCAGGGTCCGCGGGATCGGGGTGGCACTCATGGTGAGCACGTCAACGTGGCTGCGCAGGCTCTTGATGTGTTCTTTGTGTTCGACGCCGAAGCGTTGTTCCTCGTCGACCACCACCAGGCCGAGGTCCTTCCACCGCACCCCGGTCTGCAGCAGGCGATGAGTGCCGATGACGATGTCGACACTGCCATCGGACATGCCCTCCAGCACTTTTCGGGACACGCTGCCGTCGGTGAACCGGGACAGGCCCTTGACAGTCACCGGGAAGCCGGCCATCCGCTCGGTGAAGGTCTGTAGATGCTGATCGGCCAGCAGTGTGGTGGGCACCAGCACGGCCACCTGTTTGCCGTCCTGGACAGCCTTGAACGCGGCCCGCACCGCGATCTCCGTCTTGCCGTAGCCGACGTCGCCGCAGATCACCCGGTCCATCGGAATCGGCTTTTCCATATCGGCCTTGACCTCGCTGATGGCGGTCAACTGATCGACGGTCTCGGTGAACCCGAAGGCATCCTCCACCTCGGCCTGCCACGGGGTATCCGGCGCGAAGGCGTGCCCGGGGGCCGCTTGCCGCTTGGCGTAGAGTGCGACGAGCTCCCCGGCGATCTCACGAACGGCCTTGCGCGCCTTGGTTTTCGTATTCGCCCAGTCGCTGCCGCCGAGCTTGCTCAGCGCCGGTTGCTCCCCACCCACGTACCGGGACAGCTGATCCAGGGAGTCCATCGGCACGAACAGCTTGTCGGCCTGCTGACCCCGCTTGCTGGATGCGTACTCCAGCACCAGGTATTCCCGGCGCGCACCGCCGACGGTACGTTCGACCATCTCGACGAACCGGCCGATTCCGTGCTGGTCGTGCACCACCAGGTCCCCGGCTGCCAGGGCCAGTGGGTCGACGGTGTTGCGGCGCCGGGCGGCCAGTCGCTTGCCGTCCGGGCCGGTGGCGCGGTTTCCGGTCAGATCGGTCTCGGTGATGATCACCAGACTGGCCGTCCCGGGCACGATTAAGCCCCCGTGCAGTGGCCCTTTGAGGACACCGACGACGCCGGGTTTGGGCGGCTGGCCGGGTTCGAGGAAGGCGGCCGGGGTGTCGTGCTCGCCGAGTTGCTCGACCACCCGGTGGGCGGTGCCGATTCCCGGGGCGACGACCGCGGCCAGTCCCCCGGTGAGCACGTGGGCGCGCAGCATCCCGAAGATCTCCTCGACTCGGGCCTGCTGGCCTCGGGCCGACGGTGCCGCCCGGACGTCGAGGTCGACCGCCCCCTGGGCGGACAGTTGACCCACCGTCCACCAGGGATGGCCGCCGGCTACGGCGGCTTGACGGACGTCGTCTAGTTCGCGGAATCCGGAGCCACCCAGTTGCTCGACGTCGATCGGCGCTTCGCCGCCGACCGCCGCCACCGACCAGGATGCCTCCAGGAACTCGCGGCCGGTCTTGATCAGATCGGCCGCGCGGGTGCGGATCTTCTCCGGGGCACACACCAGCAGTGGCGCCCCGTCCGGCAGATGGTCGACCAGCGACCCGAGGGCCTGCGGGCGCAGCACCGGCTGCAACGCCTCCATACCGTCTACCGGGATGCCCTCGGCGAGCTTGGCCAGCATCTCGCCGACACTGCCTGAAATCCGGTCGCCGTCTCGCGGTGCATCGCGCCCCAATTCCGCTGCGCGGGAACGTACTTCGGTGCTGAGCAACAACTCCCGGCACGCCACCGCGACCACCACGCCCGGATCCACCTCGGGAATGGAGCGCTGATCGGCGACGGAGAACATGCGCATTTCGGTGACTTCGTCGCCCCAGAACTCCACCCGAACCGGGTGCTCGGCCGTCGGCGGGAACAGGTCGAGGATCCCGCCGCGCACCGCGAACTCCCCGCGCCGGGCCACCATGTCGACGCGGGTGTAGGCCAGCTCGGTCAGCCGGGCCACCAGAGCGTCGAAGTCCTGCTCGGCGCCTACCTGCAGGGTCACCGGCTCGACCTCGGCGAGGTCCGCTGCCATCGGCTGCAGCAGCGAGCGCACCGTGGTGACCACCACCTGCAACGGCGGGCCGAGCACCGTGTCACCGGGCCGGGCCAGACGGCGCAGCAGCATCAGCCGGGCACCCACGGTGTCCACCCCGGGTGAGAGCCGCTCGTGCGGCAGCGTCTCCCAGGACGGGAACAGCGCGGCCGCATCGCCGTACACCCCGCGCAGTTCGGCGGTCAGGTCATCGGCCTGACGACCGGTCGCGGTGATCACCAGCAACGTCGCGCGGGCCAGCGCGCACGCCACGAACAGCTGCGCACTTGCCGGGCCGACGACCGCCAACTCAGCGGGCCGCGCGGCGGCCCGTTCGGCGAGCTCGCTGAACTGCGGAGCCGCGAGCGCGACGTCGACCAGCGCGGCCAGCGGGGTCTGAACCTCCGGGCGCCCCGTCATGATCGCAACAGTCTAAGTCGGGCGCCTCCAAACCGTTGCTGTCGGCCATCTTTGGCACGCCCCCGCGTGAAAGTGCAGGCCGACGGCGATCACCCGCTCTGCAGTCGCGGGTCGGACTCCAGACCGGTCAGTCCGTTCCACATCAGGTTCACCAGGTGCGCGGCGACGACTTCCTTCTTCGGTTCCCGGGCATCCAGCCACCACTGCGCAGTCATCGACACCGAGCCCACCAGTGCCCGGGCGTACAGCGGCGCCAACTCCGGGTCCAGGCCGCGGCGGGAGAAATCGCCGGCCAGGATCGACGCGACCTGACCGACCGCATCGTCGAACAGGGTGGAGTAGGTGCCGGGGCTCAGCGACGGCGGCGAGTCCCGGATCAGCACCCGATAGCCGTCGGTGCGGTCCTCGATGTAGGTGAGCAGGGCCAGCGTCACCGCCTCGACCCGCGGCCGGTGATGGTTGTCGGTCAGCGACGCGGTGACCCCGTCGAGCAGGGCCGACATCTCCCGGTCGACGACCACCGCATACAGCCCCTCCTTGCCGCCGAAGTGCTCGTAGACCACCGGCTTGGAGACTCCCGCGCGGGCGGCGACCTCCTCGATGGAGGTGGCTTCGTAACCGCGTTCGGCAAAGAGGGTCCGGGCGATGTCGATGAGTTGGTGGCGTCGCTGCCTGCCGGTCATCCGGGCACGCGGCGGGCGCGGCGGGCCCTGCGGTGCTGCCACGGCCGTCAGCCTACCGAGTGGACTAAAGTCTCTGACGGATAATTCGCCGTGGTGTAATTGGCAGCACCTCTGATTTTGGTTCAGATAGTTCAGGTTCGAGTCCTGGCGGCGAAGCAAGACGTGCCGAGCAGCATTCGGTACAGCGATTGTCTGGATGCGGACGCTGCAGCAGCGTGACGCGTAGGAATCCGCACATTGGAGGCCGCACATGACGACAACACAAGGTTCCGCCGTTCTGGTACTGGCGGCCGGTGCCGGGACCCGGATGCGCTCGGACACCCCTAAGGTGCTGCATACCCTCGGCGGGCGCAGCATGCTGTCCCATGCCCTGCACGCTGTCACCAAAGTCGCTCCGCAGTATCTGGTGGTGGTGTTGGGCAAGGACCGTGAGCGCATCGCCCCGGTGGTCGGGGAGCTGGCCACCGGACTGGGCCGGCCGGTTGAGATCGCCCTCCAGGAACAGCAGATGGGCACCGGGCACGCCGCTCTGTGCGGACTGGCCGCGCTGCCGGAGGACTTCGACGGCACAGTGGTCATCACCTCCGGGGACATCCCGCTGCTCGACGCCGATACGCTGGCCGATCTGATCGCTACTCATTCCGGCAAGTCGGCCGCGGTGACGGTCCTGACCACCACGGTTCCCGACGCGCACGGTTACGGCCGGATCCTGCGCACCCAGGACGGCGAGGTGATCGCGATCGTCGAGGAGACCGACGCCACCCCGCAGCAGCGGGCCATCCGCGAGATCAACGCCGGGGTCTACGCCTTCGACATCGCCGCGTTGCGGTCGGCGTTGAGCCGGCTGTCGTCCGACAACGCCCAGCACGAGCTGTATCTGACTGACGCCATCGCGATCGTTCGCGCCGACGGACAGATTGTGCACGCCAAGCACGTCGAGGATTCCGCGCTGGTCGCCGGCGTCAACGACCGGGTGCAACTGGCCGACCTCGGCGCTGAACTGAACCGCCGGGTGGTGGCCGCCCACCAGCGGGCCGGGGTCACGGTGACCGATCCGGCCACGACGTGGATCGACGTCGACGTCACGATCGGTCGCGACACCGTCATCGCCCCCGGAACACAATTGCTGGGCGGCACCCGCATCGGCAGCCACTGCCGGATCGGACCGGACACCACCCTGGCCGACACGCAGGTCGGTGACCGGGCCTGCGTGGTGCGCACCCACGGCACCGACGCCGTCGTCGGCGACGGCGCCGAGGTGGGCCCCTTCAGCTACCTGCGGCCCGGCACCCGTTTGGGCGCCGACGGCAAGTTGGGGGCCTTCGTGGAGACCAAGAACGCCTCCATCGGCACCGGCACCAAGGTTCCGCACCTGACCTACGTCGGGGATGCCGACATCGGCGAGTACAGCAATATCGGCGCCTCCAGCGTCTTCGTCAACTACGACGGGGAGAACAAGAGCCGAACCACCATCGGCTCACACGTCCGCACCGGCAGCGACACCATGTTCGTCGCCCCGGTGGTCATCGGCGACGGCGCCTACACCGGCGCCGGGACGGTGCTGCGGGACGACGTGCCGCCCGGCGCGCTGGCCGTCTCCGCGGGCGCCCAGCGCATCATCGAGGACTGGGTGTTGCACAACCGTCCAGACAGCGACTCCGCGCGTGCGGCCGCACAGGCCAAGGCCGAAACGGACGCCCGCCAGATCGACCCCGATCGGGGCTGAGAGCAGCGCAACCCCGTACGATGACCCGGGTATCGACCCCCAACCGGCAAGGGCAACCCTTTTTGTTTGAAAGTGGTCCTTTTGTTTGAAAGTGGCACCGTGGGCACCGATTGGATTGACAACCGCAAGAACCTGATGCTCTTCTCCGGCCGGGCGCATCCGGAACTGGCCGAGCAGGTCGCCAAGGAACTCGACGTCCAAGTCACCGCCCAGACCGCCCGCGACTTCGCCAACGGCGAGATCTTCGTCCGATTCGACGAGTCCGTGCGCGGCTGCGACGCGTTCGTGTTGCAGTCCCATCCGGCGCCGCTGAACACCTGGCTGATGGAACAGCTGTTGATGATCGACGCGCTCAAGCGGGGCAGCGCCAAGCGGATCACCGCGATCCTGCCGTTCTATCCCTATGCCCGCCAGGACAAGAAGCACCGCGGCCGCGAGCCGATCTCGGCCCGACTGGTCGCTGATCTGCTCAAGACCGCCGGGGCGGACCGGATCGTGTCCGTCGATCTGCACACCGATCAGATCCAGGGATTCTTCGACGGACCGGTCGACCACATGCGGGCCCAGCCGCTGCTGACGTCCTACATCCGTGACAACTACTCGACCGCGGACATCGCCGTCGTCTCACCGGATTCCGGCCGGGTGCGGGTCGCCGAGAAGTGGGCCGATGCGCTGGGCGGTACACCGCTGGCGTTCATCCACAAGACCCGAGACCCCCGGGTGCCCAACCAGGTGGTGTCCAATCGGGTCGTCGGTGAGGTCGAGGGCAAGACCTGCGTGTTGACCGACGACATGATCGACACCGGAGGCACCATCGCCGGGGCGGTGAACCTGCTGCGCGAGGATGGCGCCAAGGACGTCATCATCGCCGCCACCCACGGGGTGCTGTCCGACCCGGCTGCCGAACGGCTTGCCGCCTGCGGTGCCCGCGAGGTGATCGTCACCAACACCCTGCCGATCGACGAGGCCAAGCGCTTCCCCCAGTTGACGGTTCTGTCCATTGCCCCGCTGTTAGCCAGTACTATCCGGGCGGTGTTCGAAAACGGCTCGGTGACAGGACTTTTCGACGGAGATGCTTAAATCCCTCGCCGCGGCGTTGCTCGTCGTGGCGCTGACCACCGCGGGCTGCAGTGCCCACACGGCCGACTATTCCAGCGTCTGGACGTCCAGTTCCACCGCCACCGCCACCGCGGTGCCGACGTCCCCGACCCCGATCGCCCAGTACCTCTCCAGCGTCGGGGTGAGCGGCGAGCAGGTCGCCCTGGACACGCTGACCGACCTGACCGTGACACTGCCCCGACTCCCGGGCTGGACCGACTACGCCAATCCGAACTTCTCCCCCGGCACTGAGGCGATCGCGAAGAACAACACCTATCCGACCGCCATGGTCATGGTGTTCAAACTTGACGGCGGCTTCGACATCCCAGCCGCCCTCGAGCACGCCGACGACGACGCCGAGTTATCGAAGAGCTTCAAACGACTGAACTACTCGAGCGCCGACTTCGCCGGATTTCCCTCGGCGATGATCGAAGGCAGCTACGACCACAGCGGGACGCGGTTGCACACCTACAACCGGATCGTCTTCCCGGTGACCTCGAAGTTCGACCGCTATCTGGTGCAGTTCACCGTCACCACACTGGCCGACCAAGCCGCCGCCCACGCACCGGACGTCGAGAAGGTCATCGGAGGGTTCAACGTAGCGGTGAAGTAGGACGCGCGGTGAAGTAGGTTTGCGGCCATGCCGAATGCACTGACCGGGTGGAGCGCAGCCGAACTTCCCTCCTTCGCCGGCCGGACCGTCATCGTCACCGGTGCCAACAGCGGCCTGGGTCTTGTCACCGCACGCGAATTGGCCCGCGCCGGCGCCCGGGTCATCCTGGCGTGTCGCAACGTGGACAAGGGAAACGCCGCAGCCGCGGGCATGGCCGGCGATGTGCAGGTGCGTAGGCTGGACCTGCAGGATTTGACGTCAGTCCGGGACTTCGCTGACAGCATCGGTCTGGTGGACGTGTTGATCAACAACGCCGGCATCATGGCGGTGCCGTACGCAATCACCGCCGACGGCTTCGAGAGCCAGATCGGCACCAACCATCTCGGCCACCTCGCATTGACCAACCTACTGCTGCCCAAGCTGACCGACCGCGTGGTCACGGTCTCCTCGCTGATGCACTGGACCGGCCGGATCAGCCTCAAGGACCTCAACTGGAAGGCTCGGCCATACTCGGCGTGGCTGGCCTACGGCCAGTCCAAGCTGGCCAACCTGCTGTTCACCAGCGAGTTGCAGCGTCGCTTGACTGCGGCGGGGTCGGCCGTCAAGGCCCACGCCGCCCATCCGGGCTATTCGGCGACCAACCTGCAGGGCCATACCGGCAACCCGATCGGCACGCCGGTTTGGCTGGCCGTCAACAAACTGTTCGGCGCCAGCGCGGCATACGGCGCCAACCCCACGCTGTATGCGGCCTGTCAGGACCTGCCGCCGGACAGTTTCGTCGGCCCCACGTTCGGCGCTCGCGGACCGATCGGCCTGGTGGGGCGCAGCCCGCTGGCCCGGGACACCAAGACCGGGCGGGCCCTGTGGCAGCTGTCCGAGCAGCTCACTGGTACAGAATTTCCGCTGTAGGGCCGCCATCGGCTACCCTGACAGCCGCGTCACGGCGAGGGTGGTCCAGCCACCGTTATCGACGAGGCTTACTCAACAAGCCCCTGCCCTCCGCCGCGTACTAGATCCCCGGAAGGCAAAAGGAGCATCCCATGGCCAAAGGCGCCACCACCAACAGACTCGACGTCGAGGTGCGCACCCGCACCGGCAAGGGCGCCTCTCGGCAAGCCCGTCGCGAGGGCAAGGTTCCCGCCGTGCTCTACGGTCACGGCAGTGACCCGCAGCATCTGCAACTCAATGCCCATGACTTCGCCGCCGTTCTGCGCAACTCCGGCACCAACGCGGTACTGAGCTTGCAGATCGACGGCCAGGAGCAGTTGGCGCTGACCAAGGCCATCGCCATGCATCCGATCAAGCGGACCATCACCCACGCCGACCTGATCATCGTCAAGCGCGGCGAGAAGGTGACCGTGGAGGTCCAGGTGAACCTGGAGGGCGACGCGGCCTCCGGGACTCTGGTGACCCAGGACGCCACCACCGTCGAGATCGAAGCCGAGGCGCTGTCCATCCCGGAGAGCTTGACGGTGTCGATCGAAGGCGCCGAGGAGGGCACCCAGATCCTGGCCAGCGAAGTCCCGCTGCCGTCGGGTGTCACGCTCGTCAGCGATCCAGAGATGTTGGTGGTCAACATCGTTGCGGCACCTTCTGCCGAAGAGATGGACGCCGAAGGCAGCGGCGAAGAAGCAGCGGAACCTGCCGGCGAGGCCACCGAGGGCGGCGAGGCCGGCGGCGAAGCGGCCGAGTCCGAGTAACTCTCCATGGCCGAGTCCCCATCCGGGACAACGCTGCTGGTCGTCGGCCTGGGCAATCCGGGACCGCAGTACGCCAAGACCCGGCACAACGTTGGGTTCATGGTGGCCGACCTGCTGGCCGCGCGAATCGCTGCGCCGTTCA
>NZ_JBILVF010000130.1:0-9728 GCF_044370595.1 Mycobacterium sp. | reverse complement strand
CGGCAAACCCTGGGGGGGCCCGGGCATTCCGCCCGGCCCCACACTGCTTTTTCAGCCTCGATTCGTCATTCTCCGGCCAGCGCCCGTAGCGCCAGCACCAGCATCCCCAACGCCCTCCCCCGGTGCGAGGCCGCGTCCTTCTCCGCCGGGCTCAACTGCGCGGCGCTTCGGCCATCCCCGGGGGTCTGCGGGATGAATACCGGGTCGTAGCCGAACCCGCCCTCCCCCAACGGTTCTCGCGCGATGACGCCGGGCCATTCACCGCGCACCACCGTCTCGCCGGAGCCGGTCACCAGCGCGCACACCGACACGAACGCCGCGCCACGCCGCTCGTCGGGCACATCGCCCATCTGGGCCAGCAGCAACCGATAGTTGGCGACATCCTTGTCGGAATCCCCGGACCGGCCCGACCAGCGTGCCGACAGCACCCCCGGCATCCCGTTGAGCGCCTCGACCGCGATCCCGGAATCGTCGGCCAGAGAAGGCAATCCCGTCGCGGCGAAGGCGTCACGGGCCTTGGCCAGAGCGTTCTCCTCAAACGTCGCCCCCGTCTCCGGCGCCTCGGCGAAGGCCGGGACGTCGTCGAGGGTCAGCAACTCCAAGCCGGTGATTCCGGCGGCGTCGAGCACCCGGTGCAGTTCGGCCAGCTTCTTGCGATTGCGGCTGGCGATCAGAAGTTGCGGCA
This sequence comes from Mycobacterium sp., assembly GCF_044370595.1. Classification (GTDB taxonomy): domain Bacteria; phylum Actinomycetota; class Actinomycetes; order Mycobacteriales; family Mycobacteriaceae; genus Mycobacterium. The sequence goes on along the minus strand of NZ_JBILVF010000130.1, from coordinate 9,043 downwards.
CTAGCTCCCGAAGGCCTTCTTCGGCGGCGGGCCCGCCGGAAGCTCACCCGGATAGGGCAGCGCCAGCGCCTCCCGTTGGGCGGCGAACAGTTGATCGCAGGCGCCGAGTGCGGCATCGAGCAACTTGTCCAGCGTCGAGCGGGGGAACGTCGCACCCTCCCCGGTGCCCTGCACCTCCACGAAAGTGCCGGTGTCGGTGGCCACCACGTTCATGTCCACCTCGGCGCGGGAGTCCTCCTCATAGGGCAGGTCCACCCGCACCCGGCCGTCCACCACCCCGACGCTGACGGCGGCGATCGCGCACGACAGCGGCTTGGGGTCGGTCAGCTTGCCCGCCGCCGCCAGGTAGGTCACCGCGTCAGCCAGCGCCACGTACGCGCCGGTGATCGCCGCGGTGCGAGTACCGCCGTCCGCCTGCAGCACATCGCAATCCACGGCAATGGTGTTCTCCCCCAACGCCGCCAGGTCGATGCACGCCCGCAGCGAGCGGCCCACCAGACGGCTGATCTCGTGGGTGCGGCCGCCAACGCGGCCCCTGACCGACTCGCGATCCGAACGGGTGTGGGTCGCCGCGGGCAGCATGGCATATTCGGCGGTCAGCCAGCCCAACCCGGAGCCTTTGCGCCAGCGAGGCACGCCTTCAGTGACGCTGGCCGTACACATCACCCTCGTCTCGCCGAACTCGACGAGCACCGAACCTGCCGGGTGCGAGGTGAACCCGCGGGTGATGACCACCGGCCGTAACTCGTCGTCGCGCCGGCCGTCCTTACGTGAAGTCACGGGGCAACCCTAGCCAGTCAGCAGCGGGCGATCTCAATCGCCTCACCGGGCACCACGGCGTGGACCGGCCCGTTGAACTCGGCCTTGGCCTCGCTGATGACATCCTCGCGCGACGTCCAGGGCGGGATGTGGGTCAGCAGCAGTTCAGCCACACCGGCCCGGGCGGCGATCCGGCCCGCCTCGGTGCCGGACAGATGCAGATGCGGCGGCCGGTCCGGGGAGTCGGTCCAGGAGGCCTCGCACAGAAACACATCGGCGCCGCCGGCCAGTTCGACCAACGACTCACACGTCCCGGTGTCGCCGCTGTAGACCAGCGTTGCGCCACTGGAATCGGTGATGCGCATCCCATAGGACTCGGTGGGGTGGCTGACCAGTCGCGGCAGCACGCTCACCGACCCGATCTGCACCGCCTCGCCGTCGACCCATTCCCGCACCTCGAAGATGTCGGTGAAGTCATCGAGGTCACCGCCGAGTGGCGACGACGCCGCGGCCAGTCGGGTCCAGGTGTCACTGGGTCCGAACATCAGACCCTTCTCGGGAGCCGGTGTCGGGTGATAGCGCCGCCAGACGAACAGCCCGGGCAGATCCAGGCAGTGGTCGGCGTGCAGATGCGACAGCAGCACCTGCACCTCGTTGGGGTCGGCGTAGCGCTGCAACGCGCCCAGGACTCCTCCACCGAAGTCGATCACCAACGGGGGGGTGTCCGGCGCCGTCAGCAGATATCCGGACGCAGGTGAATCAGGCCCGACGACGCTGCCCGAGCAGCCCAGGACCGTGATGCGCACGAAACAAGCTTGCCACGTGACTGGTGGGAAACATGGTGCTTTCTGGGCGGTGAACTATGACGATCGACTCGGGGTGTGCACACCGGTGATCACCGGCCCCAGGAAGCGGGCCGCCAATGCGGTGAACGCCTCCGGGTCACCGGTGGCTTCGAAGACCCGCGCGGCGGGGGCCGGCCGATCCGGGTGCGGCCGAAGCAAATCCAGTTCGGTGAGCACCCGCAGCAGATCCTTGGCGGTTTCCTCGGCGCTGGACACCAGCGTGACCGAGTCCCCCATCACCAGTTGGATCACCCCCGACAGCAGCGGGTAATGCGTGCAACCCAGCACTAGGGTGTCCACCTGCGCGCGCTGCAGCGGTTCCAAGTAGCCCTCGGCCAGACCGAGCACCTGCCGGCCGCTGGTCACCCCGCGTTCGACGAAGTCGACGAATCGAGGGCAGGCCACCGCGGTCACCTCGACGTCGGGGGCGGCGGCGAAGGCGTCGGAATAGCTGCCCGAGGCGACGGTGGCCTGGGTGCCGATGACGCCGATGCGCCCCGATCGGGTGGTCGCCGCCGCGCGACGCACCGCGGGCAGGATGACCTCGACCACCGGGACGTCGTAGCGCTCCCGGGCGTCGCGCAGACAGGCCGCCGAAGCGGTGTTGCAGGCGATCACCAACGCCTTGACACCGCGGCCCACCAGGTCGTCACCGATGGCCAGGGCGTGCGCGCGGACTTCCGGAATGGTCAACGGGCCGTACGGACCGTGGGCGGTGTCGCCGACGTAGATGATGTCCTCATCGGGCAACTGGTCGATGATCGACCGCGCCACCGTCAGGCCGCCGACACCGGAGTCGAAGATCCCGACCGGCGCGAAGCGGTCACTCACGAGAACTGCCCCGGCAGCGGCGGTGCGGCCTTGCGCCGGGCACGGGCCTCGCGCTCGTCGCTGGACAGCAGGTAGGCCGCCAGCACCCCGGCCAACGCGCCGGTCAGGTGACCCTGCCAGGACACCCCGCCGCACCCGCCCAGCGACGGGACCGCACCCCACAGGATGCCGCCGTAGACGAACAGCACCACCAGGCTGACACCGATCCACCACAGATGCCGGCTCAGCCAGCCGAACACCAGCAGAAAGGCCAGCCAGCCGAACACCAGGCCGGAGGCACCGATGTGGTTGGTGTCCAGCGGGCAGCCGTCGAGATCGCCGAGCAGCCAGGTCCCCAGGCCGCCGACGATCCAGATGATCGCGGTGGCCTTGAAGAACTTTCCGAGGCCCGTCAGGGTCACCAGGAAGCCGAGCACCAGCGCCGGACCGGTGTTGGCCAGCAGATGTCCCCAGTCGGCGTGCAGGAAGGGGGCGAAGAGGATGCCCTTGAGGCCGCCGGTTTCCAGCGGCCGGATTCCGTTGCGGTCCAGCGCATGCCCGGTCACCTGATCGAGGATCTCGAGCAGGTAGAGCACAGCGACGAAGCTCAGGATCGTCACGCCGCCGGCTTTCCAGGCCGGCCACGTGGTGGGCGGTCGCGTCTCCGGGGACAGACCCGTCATGCCCACAGGTTAGCCGGTGGGAGCCCTCATCGATTCTGCGCCCAGATCGCGATTGTGGGCTCAACCGCGATCTGTACGCAGAATCGATGGGCTACAACGCGCCGTGCAGCAATTCCCGATGGGTCGGGACCCCGGCCACCGGGTGCGCCGCCAGCACCCCGGCCACCACCGCGCGGGCCAGGCAATCGGCGGCCGCGATCCCCACCGCCGTCATCAGCGCGGTCTCCGGCAGCATCGCGGCCGGGGTGTCCGGTGCGGGCTCCACCTGCACCGCACCGGTAGCCAGGACGAACACCGTGTCGCCGTCGAGGGGGGTGTGCACCGGCCGGATCGCCCGGGCGAGTCCGTCGTGGGCGGCGACGGCGACCCGGCGGCAGCCCGCCGGGCTTAAGGCCGCGTCGGTGGCGATCACCGCGATGGTGGTGTTCAGCGGGCTCAGTTCGCGGTGCCGGGCGGCGTAGGCGGCGATCTGGGCCGCCGGTGGCGCGCTCAGCCCGAACTCCCCCGCTATCTCCGCCATCCACGGCAGGCCGGTGGCCGGGTCGAAGACGTCCCCGGCGGAGTTGACCACCACCAGCGCCCCGACCGTCACCCCGGATTCCTCCAGAACCGTCGCGGCGGTGCCCACCCCGCCCTTGAGCACCCCGGCGCGCGCACCGACCCCGGCGCCGACGCTGCCCACTGCGACCTCGGGGCCCGCCGCGGAGACCGCTGCGTAACCGAACTCCGCGGTGGGCCGGGCCGTCCACGCCCCGACGGGCAGGTCGAAGATCACCGCCGAGGGCACGATCGGAACCGTGCCGCCGGTCATGGCGACCCCGCGGCCCTGTTCCTCCAGCCACGTCATCACCCCGTCGGCAGCGGCCAGGCCGAACGCACTGCCCCCGGAGAGGACGACGGCGTCGACGTGGCGGACGGTATTGGACGGGTCGAGCAGTTCGGTCTCGCGAGTGCCCGGCGCGCCACCGCGGACGTCAACCGCGCCGACAGTGCCCGGCGGGGCGAGCACAACTGTTGTGCCGCAGGCCCAACCGCGGCCCGGGACGTCTTCGGAGGCCACCATGGCGTCGGGGTCGCAGCGATGGTGATGTCCGACGAGTACTCCGCTCACATCGGTGATCGCACCGAAGCCGGCCACCGGGCGTCCGGCGGTCATCGGATGGGCTTGCCCATCAGGCCGAGGACCAGGTACTCCTGCAGGACCGTCAGCCACTGGTAGACGTTGAGATGGGCGGCCATCGGGTGGCCGTCGGGCAGTCGGTCGGGCAGATCAGGACCCACCCCGAGGATGGTGCCCAATGCCAACCGGATGTCGTTGATCGCGGCGATCCAGGCGTTGGCGTCGTCCTCGGTCAGTTCCAGCCGCCCGCCCTCGGCCGGCAGAGTGTCGACAAGCCGTTGCGCAGCAGCAATTTTCGCGTCGATGATCTGCGGCTCATGCAGGCTGCGCAGCGCGCTGTTGGACCCGTCGTCGCCGACTCGATCCTTGACGAAGTCGGGCAGCAACCGCAGCATGGTCCCGTCCTGCGGCGGTTCGGGGTTGCCGGTGCGGATCCCGGTGAGTTGCTCGAGGGGGTCTGACGGGGCACCGGCCTGACGTTCGTCGAGCATCTCCTGCACCGACGTCGCCATCGTCGTCAGCAACTTCACCTCGTGAGGATCCAGCGCCGAGACGAACCGGGGACCGTCGGCGGTGTCGACCCGCCTCCACCTCCGCACGCCTCAGCGGTCCTGCTGCATGGTCGCCCACAAGCCGGCGGCGTGCAGTTTGGTCACATCCACCTCCATGGCCTCCCGGCTGCCGGCGGACACCACCGCCTTGCCTTCGTTGTGAACCTGCATCATGAGCTTGGTGGCGTGCGGTTCGCTGTAGCCGAACAGCTTCTGAAAGACGTAGGCCACATAGTTCATCAGATTGACCGGATCGTCCCAGACGATGGTCACCCAGGGGGCATCTGTGGCCTCGACGGTGTCGGTCTCGCGTACCCCGCTGGTCCCGGGGCGGGTCGGTGCTGCTGGGGCGCCCATGGGGACAAGGATAGCGAGCCGCTGGCAAAAGCCACCCGCGCTCTGCCGAGCCGATACGGTTTGGCGTGTGACCGGGGTTGCCCCGTCGGCGCTGCTGACCGACAAGTACGAGCTGACCATGCTCGGCGCGGCGCTGCGCGACGGCACCGCCCACCGGCGCACCACCTTCGAGGTGTTCGCCCGCCGCCTTCCGGAGGGCCGCCGCTACGGCGTGGTGGCGGGCACCGGCCGGTTCCTGGAAGCGTTGGGCGAGTTCGTCTTCGACGAGGCCGCACTGGCCACGGTGGCCGAGTTCCTCGACTCCGCGACGGTGGACTATCTGCGCGGTTACCGGTTCAGTGGCGACATCGACGGCTACGCAGAAGGCGAACTGTACTTCCCGGGCTCGCCGGTGCTCTCGGTCACCGGCACCTTCGCCGAGTGCGTCGTACTGGAGACCGTGGCGCTGTCGATGGTCAACCACGACTCCGCGGTGGCCTCGGCCGCGGCCCGGATGGTCAGCGCCGCCGCCGGTCGGCCGCTGATCGAAATGGGCTCGCGGCGCACCCACGAGCAGGCGGCGACCGCCGCGGCGCGCGCCGCCTACCTCGCCGGCTTCGCCGGGACCTCGAACCTCGCCGCGCGGCATGTGTACGGAATCCCGGCACTGGGCACCGCCGCGCATGCCTTCACCCTGCTGCACACCCTCGCCGAAGGCGACACCGACGACTGGGAGCAGGCCGCGTTCCGCGCACAGGTGGCCGCGCAGGGGCCGTCCACCACGCTGCTGGTCGACACTTCTGACGTCCGCCGCGGGGTGGAGAACGCCGTCGCCGCGGCCGGCACCGACCTCGGCGCGGTCCGGATCGACTCCGGTGATCTCGGCGTGCTGGCCCGGCAAGCCCGCGACCAACTCGACGCGCTGGGTGCGGTGCACACCCGGATCGTGGTCTCCGGCGACCTCGACGAGTACGCCATCGCCGCACTGCGTGCCGAACCGGTCGACAGCTTCGGGGTGGGCACCTCGGTGGTCACCGGGTCGGGGGCGCCGACCGCCAGCATGGTCTACAAACTGGTCGAGGTCGACGGACTGGGTGTGCAGAAACGCTCCCTGCACAAGCAATCCCACGCCCACCGCAAGGCGGCGATCCGAATCGCCCGGCCCAGCGGGACGGTGGTCGAGGAACTGGTGTACCCGGCCGGTGCGCCGCCGGCGATCGACGAACCCGCCCGGGTGCTGACGGTGCCGCTGATGCGTGCCGGTGAACTGCTGGCCGCACCCGATCTGGACGCCGCCCGGGCCCTGGTCGCCGAGGGGCTGCAGAGCCTGCCGTGGGAGGGCCTGGCGCTGTCCCGCGGGGAACCGGCCATCCCCACCCGGGCAGTCAGCACCCGATGAGCCGGACACCCCCGGTGGACGAACTGCTCGCCGCGGCGGTGAGGGCCCTCGGCGGCGCCGAGCGGCCGGGTCAGGTCCTGATGGCGCAGGCGGTGGCCCAAGCCTTCGCCACCGGTGAGCATCTGGCGGTGCAGGCCGGCACCGGTACCGGCAAGTCGCTGGCCTACCTGGTCCCGGCGATCGCCCGTGCCGTCGCCGACGACGCGCCGGTGGTGGTGTCCACCGCGACGATCGCCCTGCAGCGTCAACTGGTCGACCGCGATCTACCCCGCCTGGTCGACGCGGTGGCCGGCGAGCTGCCCCGGCGGCCCACCTTCGCGCTGCTCAAGGGCAGGCGGAACTATCTGTGCCTCAACAAGATCAACAGCGGGCCCGGCGAGGAGGAACCGCCGCAGGAGGAACTCTTCACCGTCAGCGCGACCGGCCGTGACGTCCGACGGCTGACCCTGTGGGCGTCGGAGACCGAAACCGGTGACCGCGACGAACTACGCCCCGGGGTTCCGGAACGGTCCTGGTCGCAGGTCAGCGTCTCGGCGCGGGAGTGCCTGGGCGCCACCCGCTGCCCGTACGGGGTGGACTGCTTCGCCGAGAAGGCCCGCGCGCAGGCCGGACAGGCCGACATCGTGGTGACCAATCACGCACTGCTGGCCATCGACGCGATCACTGAAGCCAGTGTGCTGCCCGAGCACGACTTCCTAGTGATCGACGAGGCCCATGAACTCACCGACCGGGTCACCTCGGTGGCCACCGGTGAGCTCACCCCCGCGCCGTTGGGGGTGACCGTGCGCCGCGCCGCCCGGCTGATCGAACCCGAACTGGCACAACGGCTGGAGGCCTCGGTGGCCACCTTCGCCTCGGCGATCCACGACGCTACGCCCGGACGCATCGACCACCTCGACGACGAACTGGGCACCTACCTGAGCACCCTGCGCGACGCCGCGGCCGCGGCGCGGGCCGCCATCGATCCCAAACCGGTCGACCCGCAGGCCGCGGCGTCCCGCGCCGAGGCCATCAGCGCGCTGATCGAGATCAGCGACACCGCCGCGCGGGTGCTGGACTCCTTCGGCCCGGCCATCCCGGATCGCACCGATGTGGTGTGGCTCGACCACGAGGAACTGCCGGCGGGCAGGAGCGCAGCGACCCGGGGAACGGCTACGGGCGCAGTCGGGCCCAGGCCGGTGCTGCGGGTGGCGCCGCTGTCGGTGGCCGGTCTGCTGGCCACCCAGGTGTTCGGCACCGCCACGGCGGTGCTCACCTCGGCCACCCTGTCCATCGGCGGCTCCTTCGACGCGATGGCCCAAGCCTGGGGTCTGTCGGCCGGCCCTGGAGAAGAAGCCCCGAGGTGGCACGGCCTGGACGTCGGCTCACCGTTCGATCACGCCAAGGCGGGCATTCTCTATATCGCCGCGCACCTGCCCCCGCCTGGCCGGGACGCCATGGGCACACCCCACCTCGACGAGATCGCCGCGCTGATACAGGCCGGTGACGGCCGCACCCTGGGCCTGTTCTCCTCGATGCGGGCGGCCCGGTCGGCCGCCGAGGCGATGCGGGAGAGGCTGGACACCCCGGTGCTGTGTCAGGGTGACGACGGTACGGCGGCACTGGTCGAACAGTTCGCCGCCGACCCGCGGACCTCATTGTTCGGCACCCTGTCGCTGTGGCAGGGCGTGGACGTCCCGGGCCCGTCCTGTTCGCTGGTGATCATCGACCGCATCCCGTTCCCCCGCCCCGACGACCCGTTGTTGACCGCACGCCAGCGGGCCGTCGCCGCCCGCGGCGGCAATGGATTCATGGCGGTGGCCGCCGCCCATGCCGCGCTGCTGCTGGCCCAGGGCGCCGGCCGACTGCTGCGGCGCGCCGACGACCGCGGGGTGGTGGCCGTGCTGGACTCCCGGATGGCCACCGCGAGGTACGGAGGTTATCTGCGGGCCTCGTTGCCGCCGTTCTGGACGACCACCGACCCGGTGCTGGTCAGGGACGCGCTCCATCGGCTGCGCGCTTCGCCGCCGGATTGAGCGCTCGACCCGGTCGGCAAACTATGGTGGTGACCATGCGCCGGCCCCGCACGCTGCCCCGTCTGCTCGTCGCGGCGGCGGCTGCGGCGACCGTTGCAGCGACACTGGCCTCCTGCGGTACCGCCGTTTCCGGCAGACCGGTGTCGGTCTACGAGGATCCGTTCAAGGTCGGCGGCCTTGCGGCCGTCGAGGGTCCGACCGGTTTGCGCCCGAACGCCAAGCCCGAATCGCGCACGGTGACCGACACCGACGGTGGTGAGGTCGACATTCTGGCCGGACAGTCGGTCAGCGACCTCGAGGAGTTCTGGAAGTTCGCCTTCCCCGACGTCTTCGACGGGGAACTCACCCCGGTCAAGGAGCTGTTCTCCTGGGACTCCGACGCCTACGACGGCACCTTCTGCGGCGAGACCACCGAGGGACTGGTCAACGCCGGCTTCTGCGAAACCGACAGCACCATCGGCTGGGACCGCACCGTACTGATGCCTTCGCTGCGAAACGCTTACGGCGACATGGCGATCACGATGG
>NZ_JBILVF010000264.1:0-2542 GCF_044370595.1 Mycobacterium sp. | reverse complement strand
ATTCGACGCTGCAACTGATCCTGCGGGAGGAGGCGCCGGTGCTGTGGGCGGCCGCGCACGCCGACCTGGCGACCGCCTACCTGACCATGCCGATGACCGAGGCCTCCAGCCAGTTGCGGCTGGGCGTGGCCGCACAGTCGCTGCGCTCGGCGCTGAAGGTGTACACCCCCGAGGACTACCCCGAGCAGTGGGCCAGCGTGCAACTGAACCTGGCCAACTCGCTGGTGTACACCCCGTCGAGCCATCAGGCCGACAACCTGCTGGAGGCGGTGGAGTTGTACGAGGCGGTGCTGGCGGCGCGGGACCGGCACGCCGATCCGCTGGGACGGGCCCGGGTGCTGGCCAATCAGGGCAACGTGCTGGCCCACATCGGAGATTTCGACCAAGCCAAAGCCAAGCTGTATGAGGCTCGCTTCCTGTTCGAGGAACTCGACGACCACGACTCGGTGCGAACGGTGCGCGGCGTGCTCGATGAGATCTCCCGACAGCAGGCGCTGGACCGCACGGAGACGATGTCGTAAATGACCACCACCGAACCGGGTTTCGAAGAACTGGCCCAGCGCATCGACGACGCGGTGGCCGCCCTCGACGAACTGGATCCCGCAGCCCGCAAAGTCGCCGAGGAACTGCAGGCCGCCATCGAGGCGGTGCACCGCGCCGGGCTGGTCAGCATCGTGCGCCGGTTGCGCTCCGATGATGCCGCCCGGCCGGCGCTCTTCGAACTCGTCAACGACCCGGTGGTGCACATGCTGCTCTCGCTGCACGGGATCGTGCGTCCGGACCCGGTGACGCACGCCAACCAGGTCCTGGACTCGGTCCGTCCGCAACTGCACAGCCACGGCGGTGACGTGGCGCTGGTCCGGATCGAGGACGGCACGGCCTTCGTCCGCCTCGAGGGTGCCTGCAACGGCTGCTCGATGTCGTCGGTGACGTTGCGCAATCTTGTGGAAGACGCTCTGGTGCAGGATGTTCCGGCGATCATGAAAGTGGAGGTGGTCGCGGCCGAGCCGAGCCCGACGCTGATCCCCGTCGAATCGCTGCGCATCGGCCGCGACCCGGCCGCCGAGGGCTGGGCACGGCTCGGCCCGGCGGCCGACGTGCCCGTCGACGAGATCTCGGTGGCGACCCTGACCAATGGCGGTCGATCCGTCGAGGTGATCGTGGTCAACCTCGGCCAGCGTCTGGCGGCCTACCGCAACGAGTGCGCTCACGATGCGTTGCCCCTCAACGAGGCGGTGCTGGATCTGAGCAACGGCACGTTGACCTGCCCGTGGCACGGCTTCTGCTTCGACGCGACCTCCGGGGAGTGCCTCAGCGCCCCCGGTGCGCAGCTTGAGCAGTTGCCGCTGCGGGTCGATGACGGCGACGTCTGGGTGCGCGTCCCGCAGTGAGGGGCACCCGATGAGCCGCTACACCGTCCGCCACAACATCAGCGGTGTCGGCACCCGGCCCGACGTGGTCCCCGAGGTGGACATGACCGGTGGCTGGGCGCCGCACCGGTGGCTGGGCGCCCCTGCCCCGGGCGGCCTGGCGCTGCCGGCGGCCACGCCGTCGATGGCGTGGATGTACTCCCCGCGGGGGGTGTTCATCTCGCCCGATCATGTGGTGGTCGCCGACTCCGGTAACCACCGGGTGTTGATCTGGCACGGAATCCCCGACGCCGACGAGCAACCGGCCGATGTGGTCCTGGGGCAACCGGACGGAGAGAGCGAGGGTCCGGCCGCGGGTGGGCGCGGACCCGAACGCGGGATGCACCTGCCCACCGGTGTGCTGGTACATGAGGGTCGGCTGATCGTCGCCGACGCCTGGCATCACCGGATCCTGGTGTGGAACAGCGTCCCGCAGCGCAACGACGTGGCCCCCGATGTGATTCTGGGCCAACCCGATGCCTCCTCGGTGCTGGAGAACCGGGGCGGGCCGTGTTCGGCGAGCGGTTTCTACTGGCCCTTCGGTATCGCGATGGTCGGCTCGGCCTTCTGGGTCACCGACACCGGCAACCGTCGAGTCCTCGGCTGGCGCAACGGCATTCCCGAGCCGCACCAACCGGCCGACGTGGTGCTCGGGCAGCCCGATGCCGCCTCGCATTCGGAGAACCGCGGCGGCCCGGCCGGCCCGGCGAGTTTCCGGTGGCCGCACGACGTCACCGGCCGCGGCGACCTGCTGCTCATCGCCGACGCCGGCGATCACCGGGTGCTGGGCTGGTCGCCGCATCCGGCCGCCGACTGCGACGCCGACCTGGTGATCGGACAACCGGACTTCACCAGCGCCGAGGAATGGCCGTACGGCCCGCACACAGGAGACCGGATGCGGTTCCCCTACGCGGTGTGCTTGGACGACTCGGCGGCCCAAGAGCGGTTGGCCGTCGCCGACACCGCCAACAACCGCATCCTGCTGTGGGACGGCATGCCCGACGGGCCCGTCGGACGGGGTGCCGACGGTGCCGATGGCGGCACGCCCTTGCGGGGTGCCGACGGTGCCGATGGCGGCACGCCCTTGCGGGGTGCCGACGGTGCCGATGGCGGCACGCCCTTGCGGGGTGCCG
>NZ_JBILVF010000128.1:0-9780 GCF_044370595.1 Mycobacterium sp. | reverse complement strand
ATGGTGGGCCTCTCCGGCAAGGCCAACCGCATGCCCGGTGAGTTGTCCGGCGGTGAGCAGCAGCGGGTGGCGATCGCCCGGGCGTTCGTCAACCGGCCGCTGGTGCTGCTGGCCGACGAGCCCACCGGCAACCTGGACCCGGAGACCAGCCGAGAGATCATGGACCTGCTGGACCGCATCAACCGGACCGGCACCACCGTGCTGATGGCCACCCACGACCATCACATCGTCGACTCCATGCGCCAGCGGGTGGTGGAACTGTCGCACGGCCGACTGGTCCGCGACGAGCAGCGCGGCATCTACGGAATGGGCCGCTAGAGGTGCGCGCGGGATTTCTGGTCAACGAGGTCGTCACCGGCCTTCGTCGTAACGTCACCATGACGATCGCGATGATCCTGACGACGGCGATCTCCATCGGGCTGTTCGGCGGTGGGCTGCTGGTGGTGCGGCTGGCCGACCAGTCCCGCGCCATCTATCTCGACCGCGTCGAGAGCCAGGTGTTCCTCAACAACGACATCTCTGCAGTCGACCCGACCTGCGACAGCGAACCGTGTAAAGCGTTGCGGGCCCAGATCGAATCCCGTGAGGACGTCAAGTCGGTGCGTTTCCTCAACAAGGACGAGGCCTATAGCGACGCCATCACCAAGTTCCCCGAGTACAAGGACGTCGCCAGCAAGGACTCCTTCCCGGCGTCGTTCATCGTCAAACTCAACGACCCCGAGCAGAACCAGGCGTTCGACGCCGCGATGCAGGGCCAGCCCGGTGTGCTCAACGTGCTCAATCAGAAGGATCTCATCGACCGGCTCTTCGCGGTGCTCGACGGCCTGTCCCGGGCGGCGTTCGCGATCGCGGTGGTGCAGGCGATCAGCGCGATTCTGTTGATCGCCAACATGGTTCAGGTGGCCGCCTACACCCGTCGCACCGAGATCGGCATCATGCGGATGGTCGGCGCTACACGCTGGTACACCCAGTTGCCGTTCCTGCTGGAGGCGGTGCTGGCGGCGACGATCGGTGTGGTGCTGGCCATCATCGGCCTGATCGTGGTGCGGGCGTTGTTCTTGGACAATGCGCTCAGCCAGTTCTACCAAGCCAATCTGATAGCCCGCATCGACTACGCCGACATCCTCTACATCGCCCCGGCGATGTTCGTCATCGGCGTCGCGATGGCCGCCGTCACCGCTTATGTGACTCTGCGGCTGTACGTCCGGAAGTAGCCCGAGAAAAAACGTGGCCAAGCTATCGACCGAGCGGAAAGCGGCGGCGGCCAAGAAGGCCGGTGACGCCAAAGGCGGCAAACGAGTTATCGCGAGCAACCGCAAAGCCCGGCACAACTATTCGGTGCTCGATGTCTTCGAGGCCGGTGTGGTGCTGACCGGCACGGAGGTCAAGAGCCTGCGCGACGGCAACGCCTCGATGGCCGATGCGTTCGCCACCGTCGACGACGGCGAGGTGTGGCTGCGCAACCTGCACATCCCGGAGTATCACCACGGCACCTGGACCAACCACGCCGTGCGGCGCAACCGCAAACTGCTGCTGCACCGCCGCCAGATCGACATGCTGATGGGCAAGATCCGCGACGGCAACTTGACCCTGGTGCCGCTGTCGATGTACTTCACCGACGGCAAGGTCAAGGTTGAACTGGCTCTGGCCCGCGGCAAGCAGGCCCACGACAAGCGGCAGGACATCGCCCGCCGGGACGCCCAACGCGAAGTGATCCGCGAAATGGGCCGCCGCGCCAAAGGCAAGTTCTGACCGGCGTTCTATTCGCGCTAGCGGCCGCGTTCTGCTTCGGCGTCAGCGATTTCGTCGGCGGACTGGCCGCCCGCCACGTCGCGGCGTTGCGGGTGGTGCTGGTGTCCTACCCGGTCGCCTTGGTGCTGCTCGCCGGACTGGCGTTCGGTTTCGGCGGCACGCTGAGTTCGGCCGCGGTGCTGTGGGGTGCGCTCTCCGGTGTCAGCCAGGGCCTGGCGGTGTGGTGGTTCTACGCCGCGCTGGGGTCGGGCCCCATCTCGGTGGTCTCGCCGCTGACCGCCGTGCTCGCCGCCGGTGTCCCGCTGGCGGTCGGACTGGGGCGGGGGGAGCGGCCCGGCGCGGTGGCCGGGGTGGGGGTGGTGCTGGCCCTGGCGGCGGTGGTTCTGGTCAGCCGGGAGGCCACCGACGAGGATGTGCGCCCGCACCGGTTCACCCCGACGGTCGCCTGGCTGACCGTCGGCGCCGGTCTGGGGTTCGGGCTGAATTACGTGCTGCTGCACGAGGCGCCCGCCGAGGCTCGGCTGTGGCCGTTGCTGTTCGGGCGGCTCGCCGCCACGGTGGTTGTTCTGGTGGCGGCCGGGCTGACCGGCAATTTCCATGCCCCGCAGGGCTTTCCGCTGCGGTTGGCGCTGGGCGCGGCGCTGCTGGACGTCGCCGCCAACATCACCATGCTCCTGGCGCTGCAGAGTTCGATGCTGTCGCTGGCCGGGGTGTTGATCTCGCTGTACCCGGCGGCCACCGTGCTGCTGGCGATCGTGGTGCTGCGCGAGCGGGTGACCCGCTGGCAGGTGTCCGGTATGGCGCTGGCGGTGGCCGCGGTGGCGATGATCTCGCTGCACTAGCATGTGCCTGATGGCCGACGCGCAACGCCCCCGCACCGTCCTGGACAAAGACGACGTCCTGGCCGGACTGTTCGGCTCCTGGGATGCGATCGACGCCGTGCTGGCCGGGCTGTCCGACGCGGATTGGCAGACGCCGACCGCGCTGCCCGGCTGGACGGTGCACGACGTCGTCGCCCATATCGTCGGTACCGAGATGATGCTGGCCGGGACCCCGACGCCGGAGCCCGACGTCGCCGGCCGCGAGTACGTCCACAACGAAATCGGCGCGCTCAACGAGCGCTGGGTGGAGCATCTGCGCGGCGAGTCCCCGGCGGACATGCTCGCGAGGTTCCGCGACATCATCCCGCGCCGCAAGCAAATGCTGTCGGCGATGCCGGTCGGGGAGTGGAACACCGTCACGTTCACCCCGGCCGGCCCGGACAGCTACGGCCGGTTCATGCGGGTGCGGATCTTCGACTGCTGGGTCCACGAACATGACATCCGCGACGCCGTCGGCCGCCCGCCCACCGACGCGGAGCTGAGCGGAGCGGACAGCCGGCTGGCGCTCGATGAGATGGCGGCCAGCATGCCGTTCGTGGTGGCCAAAAAGGGTCAGGCTCCCGCCGGCGCCCGGGTGCTGATCACCCTCACCGGCCCGGTCGCGCGCGCCATCCGGGTCGAGGTGGACGGGCGTGCGGCGCTCGTCGAGGACTTCGGCGGGGCGGAGCCCACCATCGGGATCGCCCTGGACGGCCTGCAGTTCACCCGGCTGGCCGGCGGCCGGCCGCTGATGGCCGGGCGGCCCGAGGGGATCGACTACGCCGGGGACACGGTTGCGGGCGCGCGCATCATCGAGAACCTCAACTACGTGATCTGAGGGCCTTGTGCGGGCTCATCGATTCTGCGCCCGGATCGCGATTTCGGGCCGAGACGGCGCTCTACACGCAGAATCGATGTGCTCGGGCCCCGCCGACGCCCGGACGTCGGAATAATCGGCTGTCGGTTTGTCGTTACCCTCACGTACCATTGGAAATCTGATCGAAGCCATCGGTCGGGGTGCGAGGGGCTGAACGGTTTCGACTTCGCGCATCGAATCAAGGGAAGCGTGCCGGTGCAGGCAAGAGACCACCGTAAGCGTCATTGCAACCAATTAAGCGCCGATTCCAATCAGCGCGACTACGCCCTCGCTGCCTAAGCGACGGTGTGTCTGTCAGACCGGGAAGGCCCTCGGCCCGGACCCTGGCATCAGCTAGAGGGACAAACCGTTAAGTCCGGTCGCGGGATCTAGCGGGACATCAAACAGCGACTGGGATCGTCATCCTGACTTGTTCGCGTGAGCAGGAGATCCAAGTAGAGGCATAGCGAACTGCGCACGGAGAAGTCTTGAGGGAATGCCGTAGGACCCGGGTTCGATTCCCGGCAGCTCCACCACAGCAGGCCAGGCCGAAAGGCCTGGCCTGTTTTGTTTGGCGTTAAGGAAGCACCTCCGACGTCGACACCGACTCATCTCCACGGATTGCACGAAACAACAACCCGCCGAGGGTAGTTCGCTGGACGAGCTATCGTTAGCCGTTCCCGATCTTGGTCAGTACGACGTTGGCCGCCGGGATACGCATCCGTGCAGGCGCTGCCGCCAGACGCCCAGCGACTTCGGTTTCCAGTCGGTTGAGGATCGCTGCGGTGCGTGGGTCGTCAGGCCCGCTGTGCAACCCCGTCGCCAGTGACGGGAATGCGCCGGCGGCGAAAATCCCGGCCCAGCGGGCACCGAACGCCGAAGCGTCACCATGGGATTGGTAGTCGTCCCAGAATTCGTCGGCGCTGTCGAAGGTTTCCAGATGCTCAATCGTCAGCCCCGCGAAATGGCCGTCGCCGAACGGCGCCGCCAGGTCCGCAGCATCACGGCCGAAATGCGGCATCCCCATCTGGACGGCTTCACCGTCGTCGAGGAGTCCTTCGTCGACGAGCGCACACAGACCGGCCCAGGCGGCATCGAACATGGGCCGATACCCGGCGGTACCGTCGTCGTCGGCGCCCGAAACGACCACCACCAGCCGAGCACCGGCTCGCATCTCAGCTCCGCGTGCGATCAAGAAATCCCGCCAGTCAGCCTCGGCTTGGTGGGCATATGCCGATCGCGTGTCCCGGTCGGCGCTGTAGCTGACCTGGACGTGATCCGGTATCGCCGCCGGTGGCCGGCTCAGCCAGTTGACCGACCACGAGCTCCACCCCAGAGTGACGCTGTCGTGTGGCAGCACCTGGTGGTAGAAGGAACGTCCGATGGCCATCGGAAAGACCGCCGGCATGGCGGTGTAGGAAGCCGGGTCGTTCCACAACGTGTCGAACAATGCGGAGAAGTCGTTGTCGGGCAGATCGGTATGCGCCACGCTGATCGGCGTATCTGCCCGCCTGCGCAGCGCTTCGATGGCCGTAGCGACAGGAGCCAGGGAATTTCGGCCCCCCGAACATCCGTAGTCCGCGATCATCATCGGCTGCGGTGCATCCGGTAGATCAACGACTGAGGCCGCCCGCTCAAGAAGACGCATCCCAGGGATCAGACCGCGCTGCTGTACTCGGGAGTTGCGGTTGTAGACGCCGCCGGCCGCCATCGGCGCGGTCCGGTTGCGAGTGTCTGCTCGGGCTGCGGACTGCCCCGAGTCACTTGCGGACTGCACGGTTGACGGTAACTGCCGCGCCTGGTTGGCGTCGAGAGATCAGCCGAGACTCCGCTAGGCCCCGGCGCCCGGAGAACCTGTGGTCCCGGCGCGCCCACCGAGGCCACCTCGTCCACCCACGCCGCCCTTGCCGCCGGTCGAACCGGTCGCGCCACCGCTTTTGAAGTTGCCGCCGTTGCCGCCGTTGCCGCCTCTGGCCAACGGGCCTCCGGTACCACCGGCGCCGCCGTCACCACCGATGGACTTCGCCTGCGGGGCCGAGTTCTGGCTGGTGCCGCCGGGTCCGCCGATCCCGCCATCGCCGAACACCAGTGCCCCGCGTGCGCCCTTACCCCCCACGCCGCCGGTGGCCGTCCCGGCTCCCAGTCCGACGGCATTGCCGCCGGCGCCGCCGTTGGACTTGGTCGTCGGGTTGTCGGCCGCGACACCGAGCACGATCGCGCCACCGCCGTGACCGCCGGCGCCGGCCGTCGCATTTCCGGAGATCGCTTGGGCGCGCCCGCCCTGCCCACCGGATGACCCGGCACCGATCAGCGCGCTGCCACCGGAGCCGCCGGTACCGCCCACTGCGTTGCCGATCCCTTTGGCCCGGGCCCCGCCGGCGACACCGCCGAATCCGCCCCGGCCGATGGTTGCCCCGCCGCCGTTGCCGCCGTTGCCGCCGGTCGCGTTACCGTCCCACACCACAACCGCGTAGAAAATGCTGTCGTCGACAGTATTTTTGTATCCGCCGCCGTTACCGCCCTGGCCCCCGTTGCCCCACACCAGACCGCCGCGGCCACCGTTACCGCCCTGGCCGCCGAAGGCATCGACAGCAGATCCTTCCGGATAGGCTTCCCCGAGCCCACCGTCGCCGCCGTCCCCGGCGCTACCGAACAGCCCGGTCCCACCGCCTGCGCCGCCGTTGCCGCCGACGGGGGCGCCGCCGGTCCTCCGAACGCCGTCGCCGCCGGTACCGCCCTTTGCGCCGTTGCCCCACAGCAGACCTCCCCGTCCGCCACGACCTCCGGCCGCACCGGTCGATGGCGTGGTCTGAGTGACACCGAATGACGGGAGGTCTGAGCCGCCATTGCCGCCAAGTCCGCCGTTACCGATGAGGCCGCCGCGGCCGCCCGCACCGCCGGCAGCGGCCGATCTCGACAGCGTGCCCGCGGAGTAGATGGCATCAGCGCCGTTGCCGCCGTTGCCGCCGTTGCCGAGGCCGAACAAGCCCGCGCTGCCGCCGTTGCCGGCCGCCTTGTCGGCGAGCAGGCCCGACGCTGTCAGGTTCCAGCCGCTGCCGCCGTTCCCGATGACCAGCCCGCCATTGCCGCCGTTGCACGTGCCGCGGACTCGCAGTAGGTGTCGTCGGCCGCGGTGTAGCTGTAGCCGCTACCGAACAACAGTCCCGCATGCGGATTGGTCTGCGTGCCGTCACCGAAGAGAAATCCGGTGAGTTGCACCTCGGCGGCACGTGGGATCGGGGTGGCCGACGCCATGGTCACCGGCGTATCCGACGGTACAACCCCGTAAACCGCGGCTCCGGCGATCGCCATTGCGGATGTCGTGAGCCGTGCGATTCGTGGAGCCATGTTGTCCCTTCCAGCGGCAGTGTTTTCCAAGCGGGACGCTATAACAGGGGGCGGCACGACCGTCGAACAGGTTGCGCGAACAGCACTTGCGTAGTCGATAGCCGCCTGCCATGGTGCGGTCTGCGATGCCGGGCATGGTGCTGGACGTGCCGGTTTGGGATTACCGGCGGGAGACGTTGCGCGAGCAACTTAACGGGATAGTGCGCGCGCAGGTCTGCGTCGTGGGCCTCCCTCCGTTGCGGCGGGATCCCCAGCCGGTGGCATCCGCTGCGGCGGGATCCCCAGCCGGTGGCATCCTCAACGTCGTCGTTGAGGCTGATGACAGCCAGCGCATCGTCCCCGACTAGTGGCAGGCTCAGTAGGTTTCGGTCGAACCCGACATCCACGCCGAACACCTGAGCGTCGCCGCCGCACTCAACTGCGTAAGTCCCTTTGCCAACCGTGAGTCGGGTGCTGGCGGAGGGCGGGACTGAGCTTAAGTCGGCCCCGAGTCGCCTTCATCAATGGCGCTAGTATCCGATCCCATGGCCAGTCCCCAACGCGTCCACATCACTCACGAGTTCAAATCCGACCCCCAGACGGTGTTCGACAAGCTCGCCGAGCACGAGAACCTCGGCCCGGTCTTCGGTGTCAATGTCACTCGCGTGAGCGATGGCGCTACCGCGCGCAATGGCGTCGGCTCGGTTCGCCGGCTCAAGATTGGCCCCCTTCCGGCGTTCGAGGAGACCACCACAACTGCCCAGCCGAACACCCTTATCGAGTACAAGATCACCAAAGGCAGTCCGCTGAGCGGCCACTGGGGTCGCCAAGAGCTGACACCGACCGCAGGCGGCGGCACGAGACTGGACTACACGATCGGTTTCGACTCAGCTATACCCGGGCTCGCCGCACTGGTCGGCAAGGTGCTCGCTTCCGCGATCAGCAGGGGTCTTCCGAAGCTCACTGACTAACCATGTGATGACGTGGACAGGCGCTAACGATTGATGTGTTGGGTTGCGGCGTGGGCGATCGTGTCGATGGCTCGGCGGTCCTGATCGTCGGTTGGGGCGTGGCTGCTGGCGCCTATGACGCTTTCTATTGCCGCCGCGGCGGATTCAGCAGGGCTGCCAGATGCGGGCGCGGCTTCCCACCCAGGAATCAGTGCGCCGAGTTCGTCCAGTTCGATCAGCTCGGCTTCGATCTCGACTTGTTGGAGCCTGCGGCGCAAGTGTGCCGTGGTTTCGCTGGGTGCTGGCGCGGGGCCGGTCTTGAGTTGTTGCCGGACCGCGCGCAGGGGCCGGACGACCTCGCGGTGCCAGTCGTCCACGTGGGCCCGGGCCGCCTTGAGGTTGGTCGAGGTCAGTCGCTGGCGTCGCTCGGCGCCGACGAACGCTGCGAACAAGACCAGATTGACGTCCAGATCGTGCCGGTTCTGCAGATGAAGGCATGCCTCGGGCACACCGTCACGCGCGTAGAGCGCCAGCGCAAATCGCTTGACGGACAACGGGGTTTCTTCCGTCGGCGGCGGTTTTATCGACCCTCCCAGCGGCGGTACAGCTCGTGGGAGATGTCGAACTGGTCGAGAAGTTTGCCCACGGTCTGGTTGAGCAGATCTTCGATGGTTTGGGGCTGGTGGTAGAAGGCTGGGGCCGGGGGCATGATGGTCGCCCCGGCCAGTGTGAGGGTCTCCATGTTGCGAATGTGGATGAGGGACAGCGGGGTTTCCCGCGGGACGACGACCAGCCGGCGCCGTTCCTTGAGGCACACGTCGGCAGCGCGGGTCAGCAGATCGGTGACGGTGCCGGTCGCCATCGTGGCCAGGGTCTTCATCGAGCAGGGCACCACAGCCATGCCCATGGTGCGAAACGATCCCGAGGAGATCGCGGCGCCGAAATCCCCGGGGTCGTAGTACACATCGGCGAGAGCTTCGAAATCATCTCTCTTCGCGCCCATTTCGAGCTCGATCGTCTTGTCGGCGCCTCGGGAGACGACGAGGTGTGTTTCGACTTCCGCGTGGTTGTGCAGAGCTTTCAGGGTGGCCCAGGCCAGGTGTGGGGCGCTGGAGCCGCTGACACCGATGATCAGACGTTGCCGGTGCATGTCTCCCGCAGTCTCAGGACTTCTCGACGTAGGACTTCAGTCGCTGCAGGGTTGCCCCCCAGTAGGTGTTGCAGAACGGCAGGTGCGGGTCATCCGCGGCCCAGTCGCCGTCGGTCAACGCGACTTCGGTGCCGCCGCCGGGCAGATCAGCGAGAGTGAGGGTCAACTTCTTGCCGACGGTATTGCCCGGTCCCTCGACGGCCGTCCGCACGATCGAGACGTCGGGGTTGAGTTCGTCGATGCGCCAGCCGAACGTCAGTCCCGCTTTGGGTGTCCACGTGAGCGTCTTGCCCGGGGCGATGTCGCCCTCCATGGTTCCCTCGTGCCACTCGCGCTGCTGATCGATGTTCGCCAATGCGGCGTACACCGCCGATCTGGGTGCCGCGATGTTGATGGCGTGTCGAAGCGTCGTCATGAATTGGCTCCTTGGTCTATGCGTTGGAAGTCAAACAGTCGGGAGTTACTGAGGCTCGATTACTGGGGCTCAATCACGATGCCGTCGTCGTAATAGGACACTTTGGTGCGAATCTTCTCGTAATCCTTGCCGGTTTCGAGGTATTGGCCCTCCACAGCGCGTTTGGCTGCCTCGACCCATCTGTCGGGGAAGTACCCGAGTCCGTACCCGTGCCAGGGCTTGTGGGGTGTCAGTGTCCCCAGGTTCAGTTCGTCTTCCCAGATCTTCTTGGCGTTCTCCATGAACTCCTGGGCCGGCAGTGCCACCGGTGGGTAGGCCCAATTGATGGTGGCGTCGATCATGATTTGCGAGCCACCGAGTCCGTCGGGGTAGGTGCGGTCGGTGAACGACGCGTCGACAGGTGCGCCGGAGGGGTCGAGGTCGGTGTTGCGGCCGCGCTGGATCTGGACGTCTTTGTGCGGCTGCACGCG
>NZ_JBILVF010000263.1:0-2556 GCF_044370595.1 Mycobacterium sp. | reverse complement strand
AAGGGTGTTGGCCGTCTCACTGGATGCCGAGCCGGTGAAACAGGTTGCTTCATAGTGTTTTCCGAGTACCTGGATCGCCGCGATGGCGATTCCCTCCTGGTAGCGGACGCCGCCGCCGGCACGATCGTTGACGACGGTCACGGGGTCAACCAGGGTGATGGGGCGTTTCCGGCACAGAAAGAGATTGAGCCACGACCACAGAGTCTGTCCGCGCCATGGGGCTACCCCGACGAGCAGACCGAGGGTCAGGCCCGTGCAGGCACCGAGGTAGCCGCCCAGCGCCCACCCGATCACCGCCAGGGTGAACACACCAACGATGACGGCCAGCCGAATCAGGTCGTGTCTCATCGCGCTCTCCTGGCCCTGGCGATGAACCTGGTCACGATCACGCCGGCGGTAACCACGCCGGCGAATGCCAACGCGACGTTGCGGGCCCGATGGTCTGGCGGAAGCGGCGGGGGAGGCGGAGTCAGTACCCGGGTCAGGGCCTCCGGATCCACCGGATCGGCCGAGGGCACGTCGAAGGTCAGCGCGGCGACCGGATCCACAATGCCGTAGCCCACCTGGTTGTCGACTCCACGAGGTGGGTTGTGCGCTGTCTGAAGGATCCGGTTGATCACCTGGTGGGCAGTCAGTTGCGGAAACTTGGCGCGGACCAGTGCCGCAACACCACTGACGTAGGCGGCGGAGAAACTGGTCCCCCAGAACGGGATGTTCTGCTCCCCCGGGCGCACCGGCGGGTAGGCATTCACTGGACCGCCTGTCTGGGGCGACAGTCCCATGATGGCAACTCCCGGTGCGGCTACCGCCACCCACGGTCCGGCCAGGCTCTTTCTCAGCGGTGCGCCGGTGGTGTCGACTGCACCAACCGACAGCACGTAGTCGGAGAACCAGGACGGCGACGAAACCGTCTTGACGTGCTGCCAGTCACGCGGGTCATCAACGTCTAGCGGGTCCAGGGCCGGGTTCTGTGCACAACCATCCTCGCCCTCATTGCCGGCGGCGGCGACAACGACAGCGTCCTTGACGGTTGCGGCGTACCACACGGCCGCACCGATAGCCCGCTGGTCGAGTGGGTCTGCTGCCGAAACGCAAGCCGTGACACTGACATTGATGACCTTGGCACCAATAGTGGCGGCATGCACGATTGCACGCGCCAGCGTCGATACGGTGCCAGCCTTGCGCCGAGCTTCCATATCGCCCCCGCCGGGACTCTCCGGTTCGAAGGCCCGAGAGGACTGGCGGATCGAGATCACGGTGGCGTGTGGCGCCACGCCGGCGACGCCGTCGGGCGCACCGGGCAGGGGTGCCGGAACCTCCGGCGCCGCAGCCCCGCTCGCAGTGCCGGGTGCATTTCCGGGCACACCGACGGGTTGACTGGTAGCCGGTGGAGGCGGTGCTGGCTGATCAGCCGGCGGGGGTGCCGGTGCTACTTCCGGGTTGGGGGGCGCAACCGGCGGTGGGACCACCGGCGGGCCGGCGGCCGGCGGCGGATACGCGGGGACTGGCGGCATGGGAGCAGGCATCGGCATACCCGACGGCGCCGCGGAGATCAGGGAGGCCACCACCGTTCCGTGCGCGTCACAGTCGGACAGGCCGTCACCGCCCATGATGTAGTCACCGCCTGGAATGACCGGCAGCCGTGGGCTCGGGTTGACACCGGTATCGATGACCGCGACCGGCACGCCGTTACCAGTTGAATGCTCCCAGGCCTTACTGATGTTGAGCATGGCAAAGCCGGGCGCGGGTAGACCGACATTGGGTTCGGCGACGGTAATGGCCCGGGCACAGACATTGCTCTGCCGCATCGGTTGTTCCGGCCCTGGAGTGTCGTCGGGCGGAACCAGGGCCGGGTCGACCGACGGTGGTTCGATTGCCCACGCCACCGGCGCGTTGGACAGGAACCCAGTCATCGCAACCGCCATAGCGATTGCCGCGATGCGCTCACAGCAGCGAGTCATCGCATCCGCACCCAAGCGAACAGGCCACCTACCCATGCGGCGAGGGGAAGCGCGATGACAATGGCGGCTAACTCCAGCCACTCGGCGACCATCCGAACCAGCGGCGTGAAACGGGTAACCGGTACCAGCAGTGCCGCTGCCAGCCCTGCGCCGCCCAATAGCGTCAGCACCAAGACTCCCCATAGCGGTGCGGCGGAGTCAGGTGGGTAATGCAGCACATAGCGCACCACTCCGACGCACACGGCCGCCGCGGCCCCACAGACCAGTGCCACCGCCTGGCGTCTGTCGGCGAAGGCGCGCCCGCGGCTGATGAAGATCAACGCGAAGAGAATCGCAACGACTGCAGCGCCGGCGCTTCGTGCCTGGCCAGGGATCAGGGTGGCCCATGTTGCGGCCGGTAGGGCGATCGCAGTGGCCACGCAGATTCCGGTGAGGACGCTGTTGGCGCGACGAGCTGCCTCGGCGATCTCGATGCCTCGCGGCGTGACGTCGGGATTGGGTTCCTCATCGACCGTCTCGTCGACCGGGGCGACCGCATCGACCGGCATTCCGTCGCTGCGGTTGAAGACATCGCGGCCGGTGATCGAGCCGAAGT
>NZ_JBILVF010000127.1:0-9833 GCF_044370595.1 Mycobacterium sp. | reverse complement strand
GGTGCCGCCCGAGGGCAGCCACACCTTGCGGTCCATCGCCTTGGCCAGTTGCTCGTCGATGCGGTGCACCGCGAACACGTCCGGCCCGTCCTGGCCGCCGGCGGGCTGGTACCTGGTCAGTTTCGGAAGCAGTTCGGGCGCAACGGAATTGACGTAACCGGTGATGGTGTCCCAGGACGTCTCACCGGAGACGATCAATCCGGAGAAGTCTTCGTTGAAGAGGTCCCGGACGACCTTGACCAGCACGTCGGGCTCCTCGTAGAGCGCGACCGCGGCGCCGGCCTTGTTGGCTTTGACGCGCTCGGCCTCCTCGGCGATCTTGGCCCACCGTTCCTGCAGCCGGTTGACGTCGGTGCGGATGTCGTCTTCTTTGACGCCCTCGGATGCAGTCCGGATGATCACCCCGGCGTGGTCCGGCACGACCTCGCGCAGGATTTCCTTGAGCCGCTGGCGTTCGGTGTCGGGAAGTTTGCGGCTGATCCCGGTCGACGACGCACCCGGCACGTAGACCAGATAGCGGCCCGCCAGCGAGACCTGGGTGGTCAGCCGCGCGCCCTTGTGCCCGACGGGGTCCTTGCTGACCTGGACGACGACGTAGTCACCCGGCTTGAGGGCCTGCTCGATCTTGCGGTTGGACCCGCCGAGTCCGGCGGCCTCCCAGTTGACCTCACCGGCGTAGAGCACACCGTTGCGGCCGCGGCCGATGTCGACGAAGGCCGCCTCCATCGACGGCAGCACATTCTGAACAATGCCGAGGTAGATGTTGCCGACCATCGACGCCGAGGCAGCCGAGGTCACGAAGTGTTCCACCACAATGCCGTCCTCGAGGACGGCGATCTGGGTGTAGCGCGCACCCTCGTGGGGCGGTTCGGAACGAACCTTGTCGCGCACCACCATGACCCGGTCCACGGCCTCCCGGCGGGCCAGGAACTCGGCCTCGGTCAGGATCGGCGGGCGGCGCCGACCGGCGTCGCGGCCATCCCGGCGCCGCTGCCGCTTGGCTTCCAGGCGGGTTGAGCCGTTGATGCCCTGGATCTCACCGGCGTCTGAGCGTTCCGCCTTGGCGCGGGGGGCGCGCTCGTGGACCACCGTGTTGGGCGGGTCGTCGGGCGACGCCGCATCGGTGTCCTCGCCGGTTCCGGCGCGGCGACGGCGCCGCCGTCGGCGCCGGCGAGTGCCCCCGGCGGACTCCTCGTCACCGTCGGCTTCGGCGTCCTCGCCGTCCTCACCGACGTCCTCGGCGCTGCCGTCGGCGGATTCGGCCGCCTCGGCGAGCGACTCGTCGTCATCGCCTTCCGACCCGGCTTGTTCACCGCGGCCACGGCCGCGGCCGCGACGGCCGCGGCGGCGG
This sequence comes from Mycobacterium sp., assembly GCF_044370595.1. GTDB lineage: Bacteria > Actinomycetota > Actinomycetes > Mycobacteriales > Mycobacteriaceae > Mycobacterium. The sequence goes on along the minus strand of NZ_JBILVF010000127.1, from coordinate 8,482 downwards.
CGGCGATTGGCCGGCCGCTCGGTGCCGTCGCCGTCGCCCTCGGCTTCGTCGTCGTCGTCGTTGTCAGCGTCGTCGATCTCAGGCACGCTCGGAGCCACCGGTTGGGGTGCGACGAACAGCGGCATGTAGGCCGGTTGCTCGACGACGACCTCGACCGAGGCGGTGTCGTGTGTCTCCAGGATCAACCGTGACTCGGGCTCGGTTTCCTGGCCGCTGACGATGATCATCGCGCTATCGGGAGGAAGACCCATCTCGGTCGGCGTCCCGGTCGGTTGCGCAGTGGAGGGTTGGCCGGCCAGCAGATCCCGAACGCGGACCGCTTCGGCCTGATCGACGCTTGAGTGCGGGCTGCGGGAGCGGCCGTCGAAATCGGTCAGCGCGTCGAGGACCTGCTTGCTGGTGGTGCCCAGCACCCGGGCCAGTTCGTGGACCCTCAGGCGTTCGGGCAGATCCTCGTCAGCCGCTGGCGGTTGCCCCAGCGACGGGGATTCGAACAGTTCCTGGTTGTGATCATCATCGGCCACGTAGTCTCCTCAAGCCCCCGGGCGCGTCCTGCGACGCGGCCACGCGAGGGCTTTCCGCTGTGCGCCCGGAGGTTACCGGGCTTGTCGATAGGTCTCGCTCCGACGGATTCCGGAGAACCCGTGCAGTGCCTGGCTGAATGACGGCTGTTGACGGTCCGCGCCGCACCCCGATAGGCGGTGGTCGCGCACGTCTGAAGTCTCATTCCGGCGGCCCGTTGCCGGGTCACCGGCCCCAGTATCCCACATCGCCGTATCCCACATCGCCGCCGGGTGACCGACCGACAGGCCTGATCACCTCAGCGGGCGGGAAACCACAACCCGATCTCGCGGGCCGCGGACTCCGCCGAATCCGAGCCGTGGACGAGGTTGTACTGGGTTTCCAGGCCGAAGTCACCGCGGATGGTGCCCGGGGTGGCCTTATCGACCGGGTCGGTGCCACCGGCGAGTTGCCGGAAGGCGGCGATCGCACGCGGTCCCTCCAGGATCGCGGCGACAACCGGGGAGGAGGTGATGAACTCGACGAGTTCACCGAAGAACGGCCGCTCGGCATGCTCGGCGTAGTGCGCGCGGGCCAGTTCCTCATCGACGTGCTTGAGTTCGAGCGCAACCAGGGTCAGCCCCTTGCGCTCGATCCGGGTGATGATCTCGCCGATCACCCCCCGCTGCACACCGTCGGGTTTGATCAGCACCAGAGTCCGCTCAGTCACGACTCGGAAGAGTACCTGTTCGTGCCCGGCTCAGCCGGGGGCTCATTCGAGCGGGGCCCAGCAGGGGGCCCAGCAGGGGGCCCAGCAGGGGGCTCGGTGGGGGGCGACTGCTGGCCGGGTAGCAGCCCCAGCCGCTGGCGGCGCAGCACCTCCCCGCGCAGGTAGGCGATGACGGCCCAGACGCCGGTGAACAGGACGCCGATGAACCCGACGCCCGGGTAGAGCAGGAATCCGAAGACCAGCAGCACCTGGACGCCGAGGTTGGCCCAGATGGCCCACGGCCTGCCCTGCAGTCCGGCCAACACGCCCAGCAACACCGCGAATCCCACCAGATACGCCGTAGACCAGGGGGTCAACCCACCACCGACCACAGCGACCACCGGCAGGGCCAGCAGCACGGTGATGATTTCCAGGATCAGGGTTCCGGCCATTACACCGCGGAAGCTCTTCCACGGATCGGGGGGCGTCTGGGTGGTCACTGCGGATCCTTCCCGAAGAGGGTGCGGGCCGCTCCCGCAGTGACCACCGACCCGGTGATGACGATGCCGGCCCCGGCGACGCCGTCGCCGGACTCTTCGACCAGGGCGGTGGCGGTGTCGATGGCGTCGGGCAGGGCGGCGGTGCGGATCACCCGATCCGGCCCGAAGACCTCCTCGGCGCGCAGCGCCAGCATCTGGGGGTCCAGCGCCCGCGGCGAGCCGTTGTCGGTCACCACGACCACGTTGAATACCGGTTCCAGAGCCGTCAGGATGCCGGTGACGTCCTTGTCGGCGAGCACACTGATCACACCCACCAGGTACCGGAAGTCGAACTCGGTCGTCAACGCCCGCGCCAGCGCGGCCGCGCCGGCCGGGTTGTGGGCGGCGTCGACGAAGACCGTCGGGGCGCTGCGCACCCGCTCCAGCCGGCCCGGGCTGCGCGCTGCGGCGAATCCGGCGCGGACCGCATCGACGTCGAGTTGGCGGTGCGCCCCGGCCCCGAAGAAGGCCTCCACGGCCGCCAGTGCGAGCGCGGCGTTGTGGGCCTGATGTTCGCCGTGCATCGGCACGAACACTTCCGGGTACACCCCGCCGAGACCCTGCAGGTCCAGAACCTGCCCGCCGACGGCGACCTGGCGGCCCAAGACCGCAAACTCCGAATCCTCCCGCGCCACCGCGGCATCGACGCGAACGGCCCGGGCGAGCAGCACGTCCATGGCATCCGGGGTTTGGCGCCCGATCACCGCGACGGTCTCGACCTCGCCGCCGGCGCCGATGATGCCGGCCTTCTCCCCCGCAATCTCGGCGATGGTGTCGCCGAGGTACTCGGTGTGGTCCATGCCGATCGGCGTGATGACCGCCACCGGGGCGTCGATGACGTTGGTGGCGTCCCAGCGGCCACCCAGGCCCACCTCGATGACGCCGATGTCCACCGGGGCGTCGGCGAAGGCCGCGAACGCCATGGCCGTGACGACTTCGAACTTGCTCATGCGGGGACCCGGCGACCCGAGTTGACCGGCCACCGACTGCGCATCGACCATCTGCACGAAGGGCTCGATCTCGCGGTAGACCTCGACGTAGCGGGCGGGGCTGATCGGGTGGCCGTCAATGGCGATGCGTTCGGTCGCCGACTGAAGGTGCGGGCTGGTGGCGCGGCCGGTGCGCTGTTGCAGGGCGGCCAGCAGTGCGTCGACCATGCGGGCCACCGACGTCTTGCCGTTGGTGCCGCCGATGTGGATGCACGGGTAGCTGCGCTGCGGGGAGCCGAGCAGATCCATCAGAGCCTGCATCCGAGCCGTGCTGGGTTCGATTTTGGTTTCCGGCCAGCGCTGGTCGAGCAGATGCTCGACTTGCAGCAATGCGGCGATCTCGTCCGGGGTGGGTTCGATCATGCAAGCGCAGCCAGGCGCACGGCGATCCGGTCGGTCTCCTCGCGGGCCAGTTTCTGGCGGTCCCGGATTTTGTCGACGACGTCGCCGGGCGCCTTGGCCAGGAACGCCTCGTTGTCGAGTTTGGCGGTGGTGGCGGCAAGTTCCTTCTGCGCGGCGGCCAGGTCCTTCTCCAATCGGCGCCGCTCGGCGGCGACGTCGACGGTGCCGGAGGTGTCCAGTTCGACGCCGACGGTCCCACCGGAGAGCCGCACCTCCACCTGCGCGGTCGGCGTGAAGTCGGCACCCGGGGTGGTCAGCCAGGCCAGCGCGGTCACCGCCGCGACGTGTTCGGCCAGACCGGCCTGACCGACACCGGCGAGCCGGGCGGGCACCTTCTGCCGGTCGGCGAGACCCTGGTCGCTGCGGAACCGCCGCACCTCGGTGACCAGTTTCTGCACGTCGGTGATCCGTTGTGCGGCAGCGTCGTCCCACTCGACGCCGGAGGGCACCGGCCACTCAGCGATCACCAGCGATTCCCCACCCGTCAGTTGCTTCCACAGCACCTCGGTCACGAACGGCATCACCGGATGCAGCAGTTTGAGCAAGGTGTCCAGCACCGCGGCCAGAACTGCGGTGGTTCCCGAACGCCCTTCGCTGAGTTGAACTTTGGCCAGTTCCAGGTACCAGTCGCAGAACTCGTCCCAAGCGAAGTGGTATAGCGCCTCGCAGGCCCGACTGAATTCATAGCCCTCCAAGGCCGAATCCACATCGGCGCGAACCTGTTCGGTGCGGCCCAGGATCCACCGGTCGGCGTCGGTCAGTTCCTCCGCGCTCGGCAAGGGCGCCGGGGCGGCACCGTTCATCAGTGCGAACCGGGTGGCGTTGAACAGCTTTGTGGCGAAGTTGCGGGATGCCCGCGCGTGGTCCTCCCCGATCGACAGATCGCCGCCCGGGCTGGCGCCGCGGGCCAGGGTGAACCGCAGCGCATCTGCGCCGAACAGTTCAACCCAGTCCAGGGGGTCGATCCCGTTACCCCGCGACTTGCTCATCTTTCGGCCGTGTTCATCGCGGATCAGGCCGTGCAGAAACACATTCTCGAACGGAACCTGGGGCCCGCGGGTCCCGCCGCAGGTGACGGCGTCGTCGTGGGCGACGAACGTGCCGAACATGACCATCCGGGCGACCCAGAAGAACAGGATGTCGTAGCCGGTCACCAGAACGCTTGTCGGATAGAACTTTTCCAGATCCGGGGTGCGGTCCGGCCAGCCCATGGTGGAGAACGGCCACAGCGCCGAGGAGAACCAGGTGTCCAGCACATCAGGGTCCTGCTCCCAGCCCTCGGGCGGGGTCTCGTCCGGGCCGACGCAGGCGATCTGCCCGTCGGGCCCGTGCCAGATCGGGATGCGGTGGCCCCACCACAACTGCCGGGAGATGCACCAGTCGTGCATATCGTCGACCCAGGCGAACCAGCGCGGTTCCAGGCTCTTCGGGTGGATCACGATGTCGCCGCCCCGAACCGCGTCTCCGGCGGCTTTGGCCAATGCCTCGACCTTGACCCACCACTGCAGGCTCAGCCGGGGTTCGATGGGTTCTCCGCTGCGTTCGGAATGGCCGACGCTGTGCAGGTAGGGCCGCTTCTCGGTGACGATACGCCCCTGTTCGGCAAGCGCCTCACGGACTTTGACCCGGGCCTCGAACCGGTCCATCCCGTCGAACGGCGTTGAGGTGCCGTCGATCCGGCCGCGGGTGTCCATGATCGTGGGCATCGCCAGATTGTGCCGAAGGCCGATCTCGAAGTCGTTCGGGTCGTGGGCGGGAGTGACTTTGACTGCGCCGGTGCCGAATTCGGGGTCGACGTGGGTGTCGGCGACGATGACGATCTCACGGTCCAGGAACGGGTGGGGCAGGGCCTTGCCGACCAGTTCGCGGTACCGGTCATCGTCGGGATGCACGGCGATCGCGGTGTCCCCCAGCATGGTTTCGACCCGGGTGGTCGCCACCACGATGTGGGGTTGGGAGTCGTCCAGCGAGCCGTATCGGAACGACACCAGTTCGCCCTCGACCTCTTCGTACTTGACCTCGAGGTCGGAGATCGCGGTCTGCAGCACCGGTGACCAGTTGACCAGCCGTTCGGCCCGATAGATCAGACCGGCGTCGTAGAGCCTCTTGAAAATGGTCCTGACCGCCCGCGACAGGCCCGAATCCATGGTGAAACGGTCACGGGTCCAGTCCACACCGTCGCCGAGGCGACGCATCTGAGCGCCGATCGTCCCGCCGGACTCGTGCTTCCACTCCCAGACCTTCTCGATGAAGGATTCGCGGCCGAGTTCGTCCTTGGTTTGACCATCGGCGGCGAGCCTCTTCTCGACCAGGGTCTGGGTCGCGATGCCGGCGTGGTCCATACCGGGCAGCCACAGCACTTCGTAGCCCTGCATGCGTTTGCGCCGGGTCAACGCATCCATCAGGGTGTGGTCAAGCGCATGGCCCATGTGCAGGCTGCCGGTCACGTTGGGCGGCGGCAGCACAATGGAGTACGCCGGTTTGCCGCTGGTGGGGTCGGCGGTGAAGTACCCGGCGTCCACCCAGGCCTGATAGATATCGGCTTCCACCGCCCCGGGATCCCAGGCCTTCGGCAACTCCTGGGGAGTCAATTCCCGGGGGTCAGCGGCGGCGCGGGTGTTGTCAGGCACGCGCCAATTCTAGGAGGACGACACGCCCGAGCCGCAGGCAGTGCGTCAGCGCCCGCCGCGCAGCAGGCCGCCCAGGATGTTGCCGAGCGCACCGCCCTGGCCGCCGCCGAGCACGCTGCCCAGGATGCTGCCCAACGGGTTGTTGCCGGCCGCCGCTCCGCCTGCGGGCGCACCGCCGCCGAGGATGCTGCCCAGCACATCGCCGAGGCCGCCACCCGGGGCGGCTTGGGCCTGCGCGCCAGCACCGGCGGCGTTGCGCTGGGAGAACTGGCGGCCCACGTAGGCCAGCACGATCGGGGCCAGCATGGGCAGCAGCCGCTTGATCAAGTCGCCGCCCGGAGCACCGGCGCCGGACAGCGCCGAGGCCACCTGATTGGTGTCGTTGCCGCCGAAGAGGCTGGCGACCATCTGGTTGCCCTGCGTCTCATTGATCTGATCGACGACCACGCCGCCGTCGAGCAGGTCGGTCTGCCCCTCGGCGACGACGGTCGATTCCAATTCGGTCGAGTCGATGTCGTCAGCCTGCACGTTCTCCTGCAGGGTGCCCAGCAGTGTCGGAACCAGGGTTTGGATGGCCTGGTTCACCTCACCCTGGTCGGCTCCGAGCTTGGTGGCGATGTCCGCCACCGGGATTTGGTTGAAAAGGTCATCGAGACCGGCCATGTTGGGTTCACTTTCAGCGTTAGTTGCCAGGATCGGCTCCGACAGTAGTCAGCCCTGGACGGGCATGCACACAATTACGCTCTGGGCGTGCCGAGGGCCGCAGCGGCGTTCAGCCGTGCGGTATCCAACGAGATGCCCGCCGCCGGGAATCGGCCCAGCAGCGCCTCACCCATCGCTGCGGCAGGAGTGAGCACCCCGTGCAGGTCGGGCAGCTTGTCGCGGTCGAGGGCCAGCGCCAGGCCACACTCAGCGAGCATGACCGAGGTCGCCTTGTAGCCCGGGTCGCCGCTCTGGGCCATGGTGGCCACGTAACGGGCGCCGGTGGTTGTGGTGGTGTACGTCTCGACCCGGTAGTAGCCGCTCTCCCGAACCTCTTCGCTGGGCCCGGTGCCGGGCTTCGGCGCCACCCGTTCGACGAGGCGTTTGGGCAGGAAACGGAAGAATCGGTAGCCCAGCGCTGCGGATCCGGCGGTCACCGCGGTGGTCACCGCCGACAAGACCGGGGCGCTCAGCGACGGCCCGACACCCATGTATTCGGCGTAGCGGAACCGCCGGCCGTAGGCGTAGTCCAGCAGCGCATTGCTGCGCCGCACGATGCGCGTGTTGTACGGGGCCATCACGAACCCCCCGGCCCACACTCCGGCCAGTTCCGGGGCGATCTCCCTGCCCCGACGCCACGGCAGGTCCGGCTGCGGCCCCAGTTCGGGTTCGGCGCCGCGGTCCTGGGCCAGCGTGTAGGGGTCCTCGAGCAGCTTGCGGGTGTCCGGATCGCCTGATGCGGCCCGCATGACCTCGGTCATCGACGCGATGGTGCCGCCGGAGACCCCGCCGGCGAAGCCACGCAACACATAGTTGGTGTCGAGCAGGTCGCCCTCGCCGTCCTGCCGAGCACGCCGGAACAACGCGTAGACACTCATGTCGGAGGGAATGGAGTCGAATCCGCAGGCGTGCACGATCCGCGCCCCGGTGTCGATGGCCTGCTTGTGGTAGTCGTCGATGCTCTGCCGGACGAACATCGCCTCACCGGTCAGATCGGCGTAGTCGGTACCGGTTTTGGCGCACGCCGCCACCAGGGGCAGTCCGTACCGGCTGTAGGGGCCGACGGTGGTCAGCACCACCCGGGTGCGGGCGGCCATCGCCTCCAGCGAGGCCGGCGAGGAGGCGTCGGCCGCCACGATGGGCCAGTCCTGGGCGGCCGCGCCGAGGGTGGCCCGCACCGCGGCGAGTTTCGCCTCGGACCGCCCGGCCAGCGCGATGCGGGCGGAGCCACCCGCTTTGGCCAGATACTCCGCGGTGAGTTTTCCGACGAAACCGGTCGCCCCGTAGACGACGATGTCGAATTCGCGTTGGGTCATGAGGCCAACCTACTCGCCGCCCTCCGCCGGGTCGGATGCCCTATCAGCGGATACCCAGGGTGAACGCGGCGCAGACCTGACCCCAGTCGACCAATCCGAGCGGGCCGCGGCTCAACCCCCGGCACTGGTCGGCGGCCGGCGACGCCGGGGTGGAGGCCGAGACCGGCGCGGCGAAGACAGTAGTGGCACTGCCCTTCTTGCCGCAGGTGGGCCACGCCCCGATGCCCTGGGTACGCAGGGTGTTCTCGGCGACCCGGATCTGCTCCTCGCGGGTGGCCTGGTGCGGCATACCGGTGCCGCCGTTGGACCTCCAGGTGGCCGGGCTGAACTGCAGGCCGCCGTAGTAGCCGTTGCCGGTGTTGATGGCCCAGTTTCCGCCGGACTCACACTGGGCGATCGCGTCCCAGTTCACCCCGCTGTCGGCGGCTGCCGTTCCACTGCCCAGCGCGACTGCTCCCAGGGCCAGCCCGAGCGCGAGGGAGGCCAGCGTGAGGAGTCGGCGGAGCGTGGTCATGGCGTCCCCTTCCGTGCGGCGGTTGTGATGTGGATCGCTGCCGCGGAAGCTGTTGTTACAGAAGAGACACCTGTTCTTTATGAGGCTTCAATGAGAGTTGGCTGCGCGGACAGGAAAAACAAAGGTGGCGCCGGGTTTTATCCGGCGCCCCCCCCGGAAGAGTCGCTGGCGCATCCAACC
>NZ_JBILVF010000262.1:0-2587 GCF_044370595.1 Mycobacterium sp. | reverse complement strand
GGTCTTCAACTGCGCCTTGCCCTCGTCGGTGGTGGTGAGGAAGGTGATCACCGAGCGCAGATCTTTGAGGTCCAGCAGTGGAAGGCCCTGTTTGTCGGCGTAGTGGAAGATCAACCCGAGGGTGGACTCCTGGTTTTGGTTGAGCCCCAACACTTTTGACAGCAGGATCGGACCGAAGGCGGAGATCGTCGCCCGGACCGGAACACCGAGGCCGCCGGTGCCCAGGGAGAGGAACTCCACCGGGAATGAGGTGCCGGCCCATTGGTCGCCGGTGTCCCTGGCCCGTTCGGTGATCTTGTCACCGGCCTCCCCCGGCCGGGACAGACCGGAGAGATCGCCTTTGAAGTCGGCCATCACCACCGGCACCCCGGCGGCGCAGAGCTGCTCGGCGATCACCTGGAGGGTCTTGGTCTTACCGGTGCCGGTGGCGCCGGCGACCAGGCCGTGCCGGTTCATCATCGCCAGCGGGATCCGGATCTGGGCCGACGGGTCGACCGCGCCGCCCACGATCACCGAACCCAGTTCGAGCGCCTGTCCGGAGGTGGCATAACCGGCGGCGATCTGCTGGGCAGGACTGGCTGTCGCGTCGGTCATCGCGGCCCCTTTCGTCTGTACTCGGTCAGCGTTTTCGGCCGATACGACACTACTTGGTGGCCGGGGCCTACCCTGTATCGCTGTGCGCGACGAATTGGTGTGGATCGACTGCGAAATGACCGGCCTTGACCTGCGCCGCGACCGGCTCATCGAGATTGCGGCGCTGGTCACCGACGCAGACCTCAACGTCCTCGGCGAGGGCATCGACGTGGTGATTCACGCCGACGACGAGGCGCTGGACAATATGGTCGAGGTGGTGGCCCGGATGCACACGAGTTCGGGTCTGACCGAGGAAGTCCGCGACTCGACCATTGACCTGGCCGCCGCCGAGCAGCTGGTCTTGGATTACATCCGCACCCACGTCAAAGCGGCCAAAACGGCCCCCCTGGCCGGGAATTCGATCGCCACCGACCGGGGCTTCATCGCCCGGGACATGCCCGCACTCGACAACTACCTGCACTACCGGATGATCGACGTGAGTTCGATCAAAGAACTGTGCCGGCGGTGGTATCCGAGGATCTACTACGGCCAGCCGGAGAAAGGCCTGGCGCACCGGGCGCTGGCCGACATCGAGGAGTCCATCCGGGAGTTGCGGTACTACCGGCGGACGGCGTTTGTTCCCCCACCGGGGCCATCTACCAGCGAGATCGCCGACGCGGTGGCCGAGTTGAACGGGGACGTCAGAGTTGCGGAGGAAAACGATTCGGCCGCGGAGACCGAAAGCGGCTAATATCGGGAACGCTGCGCAAGCGGCGATGGTGGCTGTAGTTCAGTTGGTAGAGCACCAGGTTGTGATCCTGGCTGTCGCGGGTTCGAGTCCCGTCAGCCACCCCGATGCGGAGAGCCGCTCCTGAGCAGATCAGGGGCGGTTTTTCGTTTGGCTGGAACGGTGCTCCGAGACCCTGATGACCGGGAGTTGCTGATCCCTCGAGCCTGTCGTTTCCCCCGATCGGTTGAAGTGACTGTCATCTCCGATAGCGCCCGATCGGTCGACGGTCGTGACGGTCAGCACGCTGCAGAGTGGACGTCACCGGCCCTGACAAGCCAGCCGGGAGGCAAACCTCAAAGCAAAGGGGAACGACATGAACACCACCATCACCCGCCGCATCGTCACCGCTCTGAGCGGACCGGCCATCGCAGCCGGAATCCTGGCCGGGGGCCTGGCTCTCGGGGCGCCCGCGCAGGCCCAGACGCCGGCCGCCAACGCGACGACCTGCGTCACCGCACCCGTCCTGGGCTCGGCCCCCGATCTTCTCAATCCGCTGACCCGGGCGGCCCAGGTCGCTACCTACGAGTTCATCAACCAGCCGACCGTGGCTGCCGTCAGCTGCCTCGGGCACTGACGCGGCCGGTGCTCCCGCGCCCGACACGACTCCGGGTTCGAATCCCTCCTCCACGGCCTTGCCGCGGCGGAGGAACGGCGTCAGACGGTCCGCTCGGAAGATCGCCTGCTGACCCGGCAGACCGGAGCCGAGGAGCAGACACCGACACGACCGCCCGGTCTGTGCAGTGGGGACAGCCCCGGCGGTCGGCGAATCAGCCGCTGCTGCAACGGCTTCCGCCGCGCCCACGCCAGCACCCAGACGGTGGCCGTCGGCTTCGGTTCCCCTGGGGACGGCTCGGATTCGGTCACAGCGGCGATTCTGTCCGCGGGCACCGACACGCCCCGCCCACGGGGACGTGACAATCGCCGCCGTTGTCATGTCCCTCTGCCGGCCGACCGACCGGGGGACCGGCCCTCCCCCGAATCAGGGGTGCGGGGGAGGGCCGGAGTCTCTGGGTGCCGGTCAGCGGTTACGGGGTGCCGGGGGTGCCGGGGGTGCCGTTGACCTGGACCGCCGAGGGGCCCAGCGCGACCGCTTGTCCACCGGTGCCGCCGGTGCCGCCGGTACCGCCGGGTGCGGCGTCACCGCCGTCCCCGCCGTCACCACCCTCCGCGCGCACCCCGATCCCACCCGAGGACGCGCCCTGGGCGAACGCCGTGCCACCAGCC
>NZ_JBILVF010000126.1:0-9921 GCF_044370595.1 Mycobacterium sp. | reverse complement strand
ATGCATGCATCGCGGATCGTCGGGGTCGGCCAGGATAGCGGCGTTGAGGTGATTGCTGACGTCGAAGTCCGGATCCGGCTCCCAACACCACGCGCCGAATCCGTCCTGGACAGCCCTGCTCCGAAACACCGGATAGCGCTCGACGAGCCGCTCGGTGATCGCCGCGTGCAGCCGATCGGAATTCACCGGTTCGGCGGTCCACACCGCCACGTCGGCGACCATGGCGTTCGCCGGCCGATCCATCTCAAGCCACAGGGCATCCTGAACTCCCATGGGAAGCCGACGTTGGGGGGCGGGGAGATCAATTGCAGCCACGCAATATTGTCGCCGTCGTCGGGAAGCCGCGTCGAGCCCGATCAGACACCGGTCACTCGACCGTCATCTTTGGTTGGAGCCGACGACGAACGCAGGGGAAGAATCGGGGCAGCCTCGTTGGTATGTGACAGCCGCGCGAGTTGGCCTGGTGATGGAAGACCAGGCGGCCTGGACGACGCCGACGACGTCGTCGGTGGCGGCGGCGAAGTCGGCCGGGTGGGTCTGCTCGGCCTGCGCGATGCGCGTCGCCCACCGATCGCGGCGGTTCTCCTCGATCTGGACCAGTCCGATGCGCAGGTCGAGTTCGCCGGTGCGCACGGCGTGGCTGACCGCCAGGGTCCACAGCACGGCGGCGTCGGGGCCGGCGTGGGTCAGCGCGCACAGCGTGCGGGCCGCGTGCACCGCCGACCATTCTTCGCGGGGACCGAGGTTGAACAGCGCGACGGGCACTGCCCGGGTCAGGCAGGTGGCGTCGAGCGTGCCGCCGGTGTCGGCGAAGTGGGCGGCCGCGGCGTCGCGGGCGGCCTCGGCCAAGCCTTCGGTGGCGTCGACGGCGGCCAGGACGGCAGCGGTCTGCGGGCCGACGTTCTTGGCGTTGCGCGCCCACCACGCCCAGCGCTGCACAAGGTCATCCAGGCGCTGCGGCACGGTCAGTTGCGAAGCGAAGGAGGCGATCTCGGCTACGGCGATGGCCATGGCGGTGGCGTCGGTCCATTCGCCGGGCGCGTAGGCGCCGCGGCCGATCATGCCGACAGGTTCGCTGCCGGGGATCGGCGGTTTCCGGGTGTACCCGGCGCCGAGGGCGCGGATTCGGCGAGTGTCCTCAACGCGCAGGGACAGCGCATCTGAGCCAAACGCGCCGAGCCGGATGTGTCAGAGGCCGCCGATAGGCTGGATATATCGAGCGAATGGGGGGAAAGCCATGGCTGGTTTCTACAAGCTGTACGTCGTCGGCGGTGCCGGCGGATTCATGGGTGCCGACGGGGTCAACCCGATCGACTACATCATCGGGGTCGGCGCCGCCCACCGAATGTGGTTGGAGATGGTCCACATTCGCCGCCGACGCTCGACCCGGGTGCGGTTCGTGGTGCCCGCAGGGCCCAACGATCCCCACATGCTGATCGACGCGGTGCTGGCGTTCGACCTCGGCCGGTTCGAGCAGTGCCCGTCGTTCGGCGCGGTGCGCGAGCAGCTCGACGGTGTTGAGCGCCTCGACTTCGATGCCGGGCTGAACATCCCGGCGGACTGGCCGGCACTGCGGGAGCAGGCCCGGCCGATCTTCGACCGGATGGGCATCTGGGAGGCCGATCTGCGCGAGGTCGGCGCGACCGCCGGGCAGCTGAATCGAGGGTGACGATGATCGAACTGCTGGTGAGCATCCTGGTGCGCGGGCCGGGGATCGGCTGCACCTACGAGCATCCGGCCCCGACCGGGATCAACGAGATCTGCATCGGCTACGGGTATTCGGGCTCCAGCTGCAAGGTCAACATGATCAGCTGCAGCCCGGTCCCGGGCACGCCGGGGACGTGGAACCCCGACGGGTACACCCCGAAGATGGGATGACGAACATGGGCCTGACCGCCACGAGTGAACCCCGGTTGCGGGTGGTGGAGGGCCGGGCAGCTACGTCGGCTTCGCCGCACGGCTGAATCCCGCCGCGACTACGCTGTGCCGCATGGCTGAGTCTATGTCTGCGAAGCGCAGTGCCCACGCCGTCGCAAATTTCGCTGCAGCTCAGCGATATACGCGTGATGAGATCTTCGCCGAGCCGTCTCCGTTGCCCGGCGACGCGGGGGTCCACGGCTGGTGGTTCCGCGACATCCCTGGCGACATCGATGTCTCCGGCTGCGAACAGCGGGACGGCGTGACTCTGCTCTACGTCGGAGTCAGCCCCGGCCCGCCGCGGGCGGACGGCAAGCCGCAGATCCCTCAGGATCTGCGCAAGCGCGTCCGCTATCACTTCGGTGCAGGCAATGCCGGCGCGGACGGTTCCACGCTCCGCAAGTCGCTCGGGGTCCTGCTCGGAGACCAGCTGGGCTTCGCGCTGCGCCGGATCGGTTCGGGCAAGCGGCAGAACTTCGCCGGCGGCGAAGCCGTCCTGACCCAGTGGATGGCCGACAATGCGATGGTGTCCTGGGTGCTGCACCCCGAACCGTGGTACCTCGAAGCCAAGCTGCTCAGCGCACTGGATCTGCCACTCAACATTCAGGACAACGAACACAACGCCTTCGCCCCGCAGCTCAAGAAGCTGCGTCGGGATGCGGCGGTGAAGGCCAACAAGATGCGGGTACTGGCGGAGTGGTCGTAGGTCCACACCACCGAGGCCGACGGACCCTAACGCCAGCGGCGATCGGTACCTACTCGTAAAACTCCATTAAACGCACCGGGGTCGTCGAGATCTGACGATCGCCTGGACATTTCGAGGAGGGGAACCGCGTATGACAGTTATCGCCATCTATCTCGTCATCACGTTCGGTCTCGGCGGCCTCGCAATGGCAGTGCGCCTGCCCCCCTTGGTCGGGTTCCTGGCGGCGGGGTTTGTCATCAACGCTCTCGACGTCGGGGTGGTGCCGGAACTAGAGGTGGCGGCGGATCTGGGCGTCACCCTGTTGCTTTTCGCGATCGGCCTGAAGCTCGATGTTCGGATCTTGCTGCGCCGCGAGGTGTGGTTGACCACATCGGCGCACATGGTGGTCAGCGTCGTCCTCGGGAGTATCGCGCTGTGGCTGGCCGCCGTGGCCGGAGCGGCGATGCTGGCTGGGCAGAGCATGCAGACGATCGCCCTACTCGCCTTCGCGTTGTCGTTTTCGAGCACCGTCTTCGTGGTCAAAGTCCTCGAGGAGCGAGGCGAGTCGCACGCGCTCTACGGCCGCGTCGCTATCGGAATCCTGGTGATGCAGGACATCATCGCGGTGGTTTTCCTCACCGCCACCAGCGGTCACCTACCCAGCCCGTGGGCGTTGACACTGGTGGGGCTATGGCCGCTTTCCCGGGTGCTGCGCAAGATCTGGACCCGGTTGGGCCACGGCGAAATGCAGTCCCTGTTCGGAATCGTGATGGCACTGGTGCCGGGGTACGCGTTGTTCACAGCGCTCGGGCTCAAGGGTGATCTGGGCGCATTGATCATGGGAGTGCTGCTGGCGTCACACCCGGCATCCTCCGAACTTGCACGTTCGCTGTTCCACATCAAGGAACTGCTGCTGGTGGGATTCTTCGTGTCGATCGGCCTAACCGGACTGCCCGATCTCCCCTCCATCGGCATCGCGCTGTTGATGCTGCTTCTGCTGCCGTTCAAGGCAGCCTGGTATGTCCTGCTGCTGTCGCGCCTGAAACTGCGATATCGCAGCGCGTTGCTCGCCGGGCTGAGCCTGATGAACTTTTCCGAATTCGGCTTGATCGTTGTGTCGGTAGGGGTCTCGGCCGGGATGCTGGCACAGGTCTGGCTGGTGGAGATGTCGATCGCCGTGGCGCTGAGCTTCGTGGTGTCGGCTCTGTTCAATAGGCGCGGCCACCTGGTGGTGGAGAAGATTGCGGCGCGGCTACCGGCCCAGGACGAACTCAACCTGAACCCGGAGGAACGCCATGGCGACGCCGGCGACGCCGAGGTCGTGGTGATCGGTATGGGCCGGGTCGGGTTCGCCGCCTATCAGCGCTTGACCGATCACTACCGGCTGCGGGTCGTCGGTGTCGACTACGACGGACCCCGAGTCCAGCGGCTCGCGGCCGAAGGCCTGCGGGTCATCGAAGGAGATGCCACCGACCTGTACTTCTGGAACCAACTCCGACGTTCCGACTCGGTGCGTATTGCCGTGCTGGCCATGCCGCGTCACGGCGCCAACGTCACCGCGCTCGAATGTCTGCGCGAATCAGGGTTCAGCGGCAAGGTCGCCGCAGTCGCCCGATACGACGACGAGGTGCAGTGGGCCAAGGAACACGGTGTCGGCATTGCCTTCAACGTCTACGCGGGCGCGGGATTGGAATTGGCAGATCAGGTCGCCGATGATTCCGCACCCCGATCAGGCAAGAACACGCTCCGCGACAACGATTCCCCGGCGCCGGGCAGCGGCGGTTGAGCAAGTCCCACACGACGCGCATCTAAGTCGGCCTCTCTCACAAGTACGGATCCGCCCAGGCGCTGATGATGCGCGCCGCCCGAGCGGCCTGATTTTTTCCGGCGAGTAGGTGGTCGGCGCCTTCGAGGGAGACGAAGCTGCGGGGATGGCGCGCGGCGCGGAAGATGTCACTGGCGTTGGCGATGCCCACGGTGTTGTCGGTCGGCGAATGCATGATCAGCAAAGCCCGGTGCAGGGTTCGGATCCGCTCGCGCAGATCGGCGGCGCGAACATCCTCGATGAAGTGCCGCTTGAGGGTCAGCGCCTTGCCGCCGGCGAGGAAGGTGGCTTCGCCGTCCTCCTCGATGCGGTGCACCAGGGCGTCGTAGTTGCGCTCGACGTGAGCGGGTTCGAACGGAGCGCCGATGCTGGCCACCGCCTCCACGCCCGGGCAATGGTGTGCCGCGGCGATGACCGCCGCGCCGCCGAAGGAGTGCCCGACCAGCAGGCGCACCTCCCGGCCCGAGCGGTTCATGAACTCCACGGCCTGCACGGTGTCGGCGACCTTGTGGGAGAACGAGCCGTCGCCCCAGGCGCCCTCGGAATCACCGAGCCCGAGGTTGTCGAAGCGCAGCATGCCGATGCCGTCGGCGGCGAGTTGCTTGCAGATCCGGCTCGCGGCCGGGCAGTCCTTGCCGAGGGTGAAGCCATGGGAGAACACTCCCCACCCCCGGACATCGCCGGGCGGTATGTCGACGATGCCGGCCAGCGTGGGCCCGGTCGCGCTGGCGAAACCGATGCGTTCAGACATCCATCACGTCCTCCATCCGATCCTGCACAGTGGCCGCCCCCACCATTGTCTGGTGGACATGCGGGCGGACCCGGAGTGTCGCACCGGCGCCACGCTCTGTCGACCATCGTGGTGCACATGTCTGGCAAGGATCTGGTGATTCACTGCTCGGTTGCGCTTCCGGCCCAGGTGGACGCGAAGACGATAAAACGCGTTGTCGACGAAGCCGCCGAAGACACCTGTCCGAAACACAAACCAACAGATCATGCCCCAAAACGAGGGCCAAGAGGTCAGATAACCGCCGAGAGTCGGGGGTCGGTGAAGGTTTTGGTCCAGGCTGAGAACGGTTCGTTGGAGGCGATGGCGATCGCGGAGCGTTCTTCTCGTTCGGTGAGTACTTGGAAGAGCAGCTCGGCCCCGCGGCGGTCGAGTTGCAGATGTCCCAGTTCGTCGATGAGGAGCAGGTCGACGCGGCCGTAGTTGCCGGCCCCGCAGCAGCCGCCAGGGGGGATGGCGGTCGCGCAGGGCGGCGTGCCGACAAGTGCCTGGGCTGTCAGCGTGATCGCAGCGGCATTTTCTCAGGGGCGGATGTCCGCAACCAGAAGCATCAGCGTCAGGTCGTCGACCGGAGATGGTTCGAACCCGTAGCGCAGATAGAAGCCGCGCGCGGTGGTGTCCTTGGCGTGCACCAGCAGCAGTCGAACACCTGTGAGATCTGCGACCTCGAGGGACTTCAAGATGAAGTGCTTGACCAGCGCCGCCGCGAGACCTTGACCCTGGCACCGTGCGTCGACGGCTAACCGGCCGAGCAGGAGTGCCGGTAGCGGGTCCGTTTGGTTGCGAGCCGAGCGTGTTGTTGCATGGCTGCGCAGCAGCACCGCGGTGCTGGAAGAGTAGAAGGCCACCACCTGTTGCCCATCGAGGACGACCCAGGTACGGCTGCCTCCCCCGCGCTGGTTGCGCAGAGCCCTGGACCGCAGCCACGCGTTGAGTGTGTCGCGACCGCAATCGAATTCTTCGACGCGGTGGCCGGCCTCCAGCAGGACAGGCCCCTGGAAGTTCACCGCTCCAGAATCGACCGGGCCGCCAGCAGCCGCGCCAACTCCGGCTTAGGGCGCGGCGGGCGGTCGAGCAGTGCTTGGAGATCGCTCCAAGCCTCGTCGTCCAAGGCAAAGACCCGGCGATCGGCGAGGTCCGCTTCGGCTGCTAGAACGGCGTGGCGCACCACGTACTCGTTGAGCGATTCACCGGTTACTTCGAGAACTCGCCGCACCACCGCGTCCTGCGCCGCGGTCACGCGTAGATGCCAGCGGCCGCTCTTCGTCTCCATAGCTTTGACTGTACGCCTCAATGGCGTACAGGGAGTCCGGCCTGTTAGTCATGGTTTAGAGCGCGCACGACGCAACGGCACGAAAACGGCCCCCGGAGAGTCCTCCGAGGGCCGTTTTACCTGGTAGCGGGGACAGGATTCGAACCTGCGACCTCTGGGTCATGAGTTGAATTCCGCTGTAACACAATAGTTTTCATCGTTTCATTCGTGCTGGTCATCGGTGGTTCGGGCTTTCAACTGGTTGCATTGAGTTGCACCATATTCATCTGTTTCGGGGGAAACCGTGACCAAATCTGTGACCAAACGGCAACGAGAGCCGAGTCGCGGGCTGGATGCCATACCTAGGGCGCCTGCATCCACTCGGGTACGGAGGCATTGGAGGTTTCGTCGACTTCAGGAGATGAAGCCCGACCTTGAAAGGGAACCCAACATGAGGATCGTGAAAGTACGGATCGCCGCGGCGGCTGGCTTCTTGGCGGTGATGATGGCACTGGCGGCAGCACCGGTGAACGCTGGACCGCCGCAGGGGATGTGCACGCTCAACTCTTTGATGCGCTGACGAATCGCGTTGTCGCTGGCGCTGAATGCGACGGGATCTCCAGTCATACCAACTCCCGGGTATTCCGGGCCCCGGTGACGGGGCGCTCTTGCCAGGCGCCGGTGTGTCGCTGGCCGCTTCGTCATCCGAGCCACCCACGAGCGTGGGGTTGGCGCACCGCCTAGTCGGAGCTTGGCGACGGTGTCTCATGAAGCTGCCTTCAGTGTACGCGGGCGACCGACAGACGTCGACGAGGCCGAATTGTGCTGTGCAGCATGCTCATGTCTAGCGGTGTGTACCCCATGATTGCCCAGGGGTCGACTCCCCGGGGACAGCCGATAGCCGATGAGTGCCGAGTCGGTCGGTCCTTGCCGACGGTTCAGGTGCACGGGGGTGGGCGCACACCGCTCCGCAGTGACGAAGTCCTCCGCAGTGGTGGGAGTAGTGCCCGGCTCCGAGCGACAAGCTGCTCAGGTTCGACATCTCACTGAGCCCAGCGAACAGTGTGGTCAGGAGCCGTTTCAGGACGAGGCTGCCATTCCGGCTTAGGCGTGAGACGTGTTGTGGCAGTGCATCGGCCAGTATTGGCTCCGATTTCAATAGTGGTAACGCGCTTTCAGGATCTTCACTTCATGATCGTCCGCTCGGTACACGAGCCGATGTTCGTCGTCGATCCGCCGGGACCAGTACCCGGACAGCTCACCCTTGAGCGGCTCCGGCTTCCCAATACCCGCGAACGGGTCACGCTGAATTACTCCGATGAGCCGGGTGATCCGACGAGCCATCCTGCGGTCCGACGCCAACCAGAACAGGAAGTCCTCCCAGGCGTCAGGATCGAAGTTGATCCTTCTCACTCCTGGCCGCCGGCCATCTCCTCGAGCTCGTCGATTGACGTGGTGTGGTTCGCGGGGACCGTGCGGCTGGCCTTGTCCCGGGCAACTGCCTCCATGAGTCGCCGGGCATTCTCGGGTGAACGCAGTAGGTACACAGTTTCCTGCCACGAGTCGTAGTCGGCGGCCGACATGAGCACCGCATCACCGGCTCTGGATGCGATACGCACCGGTTCATGATCGGTATTGACCTGTTGGATCAGCGGGAAGAGGCGCTGCCGAGCCTCACTTGCACTGATAGCCATGCCCACCTCCAGGTACGGTACTTGTTTATTGTACTGCCCTTGTACCGCCAAAATGTACCACTATCGAGGAGTAGTGAAGTTGGCGAATCTTCGGGTCGACGAGGCCGCTGTTCTCACTCCGGAACCGTCACTCGCGGCCCTGCGGAACGGCTATGTGCCGGAGGTACATGCCTAAGTCAACCAAGTTTGACAGGTCCGCCACTCCCGGACGGCGCGGCACTCGCGCTCGGTTCCCGTCGAGCAGATGGCGAGAACCCGTCATCAGGGGTCAAGTCCAGGTACGACTTGTTCTTCCCTCGGGGTGGGCTGGCCAGGGAGGTCTCGGCGGCGGATCGACAAGCCAGCCGCGCTCGGCCCTCTTCTTGCGGCATCAATCTTCGCGGTTATTCACTGGGCCTGCCCACCATGAGAGCATCGACATCACCGAGGCACGGAACATCTTGGGCGAGCTGCCCGATCCAAGCAAAGACGATCTTGACCGACTGGTCCGGCCTGAACGGATCCTTACCATCCAGCAGATCGACCGATTCCCGGTATCGGCCGTGATGGGTAAGCGGGCCGACACCATGCTCCGTGCACGGACATGACTGCGGGATCGAACATTCCTCGAGGTCCCTTCGCCCGGTCCCCGGATCAATCGCCAACGTCTCGGTGTTCACCCATCCCAGGGGCAGGGTGCGCTGGTAGCGTCGCGATTTGACTGTTCCCCCCGACGCCCCAATCAGAAGGAGCTTGGTAGTGCCTTCCGCAATCCGTTCCGCGTTCTCCGCGAGCGTCGCCCTGGCCGCCACCGGGGCGATCGCCGTCAGCCCACTGGCACCGGCTCCCGAGGTGCATATCCCCACGGTACAAATTTCTGGGATCGAACTGACGGCCGCGCCCGCCTTCGGCGCCATCCCGTACCAGATTCTGGTGAATCTGCTGGGTGACGCCCTAGCGCTGGCGCCGATCGTGATCGGCAGCATCGAGCAGTGCACGGTCTGCATCGGGCCGGTCAGTCCGCCCGGCCCCGCGGCGTCGCCCTTCACCGGCTGGGGCGCCCTCGGGTTCGGCGTGGGCTTGCTGACCACCCCATTCGCCATCGTCGGGGCTCTGGGTGCCGGGCAGAGCATCACCCAGTCGCTGGGCGCGGGCATCCTCGCCTTCCAGATCCCGGCGGACAACAGCTTCGCTCTGTTCGCAGCGCCCCGTGCGGGGTTCGGCGGATACGAGTTCGCCGCTACCCGCGCTCGGGCGCGCCAGGCCGTCACCGACGCCATCGTGGGCACCCTCGGCGTCGGCGAGCAGGTGTTGACCGGGGTGCGACAAATCATCAATTCGGGCTTGCTGGGCATCACGTACTTTGCCGAGACCCTTGTCGCCGGGGGCAACGTCATCGCCGCGCTCCAGGCCGGCCTGGCACCGATCACCGCGAGCATCGAGACCGCGCTGGGCAATACCGTCGGCGCGATTCAAATCCTCCGCGAGGCCGTCTACACCGACCTCACCAGCGGGCCGGGGCCGGCCACCTTCCCCATCCCGACAGTCGTGGCCGCCAGCGCAGCTTCGGCCGCCTCGGCGGACACGCCCCGCAGCCTCGCCGCGGCCAAGGCGACCGCTTCCGCGGTGCCCGCCGCTACCGGCGACAACGACTCACCCGGCGGCGAGGTACCCGCTGCAGACGCTGTCACCGGCGGCGAGGTACCCGCTGCAGAGGCTGTCACCGGCGGCGAGGTACCCGCTGCAGAGGCTGTCACCGGCGGCGAGGTACCCGCTGCAGAG
>NZ_JBILVF010000171.1:0-7139 GCF_044370595.1 Mycobacterium sp. | reverse complement strand
TCCGCCAGGGAGTATGGCTTGGATCATAAATGGCATTGTCATCAAGCTGTAACGCGGCGGCTTTGCGGCTGAGATCCACCCGGACTATGTTCGTAAGCATAGTTACGTTCAAGCGGCGTGCACCGGTGAGGAGGCCATCCATGTGGGTCGTCGAACTGAACATTGCCGGTGTGCAGATTCTCCGGCGGGCCCGCAAACGCCGCCATCTGCTGTTCATTTCCGGGCCACTCGGTCTGCGGATGCGGCCGACCCGGGCCGTCTGAACCCGACATGACGAGCAGGGGATCCACCCGGACCGCGATGCTGGTCAGCGCTTCGGAGTTGCTGAGGCAACGCGGCGCCGCCGGGGTGACCATCGACGCCGTCCTGGCCCGCAGTGGCGCCCCCCGGGGGTCGGTGTATCACCACTTCCCGGGCGGCCGCCGGCAGATCCTCCGTGAGGCTTTGCACTTCGCCGGCGAGGAGATCGCGGCAAAGATCGACACCGCCGCCGGGACCAGCGGCACCGCGCTGCTACGTCAGTTCGCCGACATGTGGCGGGAGGCGTTGACCGCCAGCGACTACTCCGCAGGTTGTCCGGTACTTGCCGCCGCCATCGGTTCGGGACAGGACGAGCAGCAGTTGGCTTCGCTGGCCAGTGACATCTTCACCCGGTGGCGCACCGCCTCCACCCAGGCCTACCTGCGGGAGGGTTTCGAACCCGGGGAGGCCTCCGCGCTGGCCGACACCGCGATCGCCGCGATGGAAGGCGCCGTCGTGCTGTGCCGTTCCGCCCGAAGCCTGGAACCCCTCGAAGACGTCACCAAACAGCTCGAATTCCTCATCAAAGCAAGGGAATTCGTGGCGAAATTCGGCGTTCCGGCACCGAGTGTCTGACCCACGGGAGCACCCCATGACGACATCGATGCCAATCGGCCTGGACCCGGAGACACCGTTGAGCGTCTTGCGGCGGTTTGCCGTCAGCACCGTCGAGGAGGATTTGACCGACTTCTCGGTGGTGGCCGAAATGCCAGTGGCGGGAATGGACAACCCGTTCACGGGGCTGCCGTCGCTGGCCGCGCTGGCCATCTTGGTCGACGACGTCGCCGGACGGGTCAACTACTACCGGCGCGGCCGGGGTCAGTGGACGGTGTCCAGCGAATTGACCGTCGAGATCAGCCCCGGTGCGCTGGAATGCGTGGGGGCTGCGCCGGACGATCCGGTGATCGCCAGCGCAGGCCCGGTGGGACCGGCCGGGGCGACGCTGTTGTCGCTGTGCACGCTGCGCCATCGGGGGTCGGTGATCGGCAGCGGCACCGTGCGGACGATGCCGCTGCCCGACGGTCCGGACAGTCCCCTTCGCCGCGGGGAGGATCCCCTGGCGCGCACCCAGAAGACCAGCCTGGCCGAATTGATGGCCGTCGAACCGCTGCCCGTCGAAAACGGCACCTACCGATTGCGGCAACACCCGGACCCGATGATCAACAATCTCATCGGCATCGTGCACGGCGGGGTGAGCAGTGCCGGTTTGGAGTTGGTCGCCGCCGCGGCGTTCAACCATGACCAGCACCGGCCGCTGCGCACGGCCTCGATCCGGGTGAATTTCCTGCGGCCGTTCGTCGCCGGTGGGCAACCGGGTGCAGAATCCGTCTATGAAGCCAAGGCGCTGCGGATCGGCCGCACATCGGCGATTGCGGACGCTTGCGCGTTCGGCGCCGACGGCAAGGCGGCGGTCATCGCCCGAGTCACCGGCTACCGGTAGCCGGGACGGTGCCGGCCATGACTGACATCACCGGTGCTGACGATTTTGCGGCTATGTGCGCTAACGAACCCGAATTGGCGAAGCTTCGCGGTTCGCTGCGCGAATTCCTGGTCGCCGATCGCGCCGAATACGGCTGGCAACCGCGCGCGGACGCTTGGTTGTCCGCCTGGGATGAGCAGTTCAGCGCCCGACTCGGCGACGCCGGGTTCCTCGGACTGACCATTCCACCGCAGTACGGCGGACATGGCCTGGGACACCTGCACCGCTACGTCGTGACCGAGGAACTACTGGCCTGCGGGGCGCCGGTGGCGGCGCACTGGATCGCCGACCGTCAAGTCGGCCCGGGCCTGCTCGCCTACGGGACTGAGGAGCAGCGTCAGCGGATCCTGCCGGGAATCGCTGCGGGACGTTATTTTTCGGCGATCGGGATGAGCGAACCGCAAGCCGGTTCGGATCTGGCGGCTGCGGCGGCCAGGGCGACCCGGACCGACGGCGGTTGGCTGCTCTCGGGCACGAAGGTGTGGACCAGCGGTGCGCACCTCTGCCACCAGATCGTCGTGCTGGTCCGAACCAGCCCACCGGACCCGCAGCGCCGTCATGCCGGGTTCAGCCAGTTCATCGTCCCGACCGACTCCCCCGGGATCGACATCAGTCCGATCGTGCTGATGTCCGGTGAGCATCATTTCAATGAAGTCACCTTCAATGAGGTGTTCATCGAGGACCGCAACCTGCTCGGCGAGGTCGGCGACGGCTGGCGGCAGGTGACCGCCGAGTTGTCCTTCGAGCGCAGCGGACCCGAGCGGATCCTGACCACTGCCCCGCTGTTGACGGCACTCCTGCGGGTGCTGGCTGGACAGCAGGACCGCAGCCGGCACACCGAGGCCGCGGTGGGCGGACTGGTGGCGCGATTGATCTCGTTGCGTCAACTGTCGGTGTCGGTGGCACGGGCGCTGTCCGCGGGGCATTCGCCGGTCAACGAAGCGGCTCTGGTCAAGGACCTCGGGACTCGGTTCGAGCAGGAGTCGGTGGACTTGGCCGCCGATCTGCTGTCCTATGCGGACAGCGGTCCGGCCCGCGATGAGGTGGCAGCAATGGTTGATGTGGCACGGGTGCACGCGCCCCTGTTCACCCTGCGCGGGGGAACCAATGAGGTGCTCCGCGGCATGGTCGCCCGCGGAATGGGGTTGCGATGAGCGCTCGCGCGAAGAGCGGACTACACCGATGAGCGCTCGCGCGAAGAGCGGACTACACCGATGAGCGCTCGCGCGAAGAGCGGACTACACCGATGAGCATCCTCAGCGGGGGCGTCTTCGCAGACGGCACAGACGATCTGACTGATCTGCGCCGCCTTGCGGACGAGATCGGTGCGCGGTCCTTCGAGGCGCGCATCGGCCACCGAGCGCTGCCAGACCCGCTGGATACCACCGCGTGGAGCCATCTGGAGAACGCTGGCCTGACGAGATTGCTCAGCACCCACGACTCCGGCGGAGGTCCTCGCGAGGTTGCGGTGATCCTGCGGGCCATGGCTCGACATGCGGTGACGGTACCTCTGGCCGAGACCGACGTCCTGGCCTGCTGGCTGGCCGGCGCCGCCGGAATCGACGTGCCTCCGGAAGGACCACTGACCGTTGCGGTGGGGCGCGCGAAGCGGTCGGGTGGCCGCATCGTCGCCGAGGTGTCATCGGTGCCCTATGCGACCGAATCGGCGGCGGTCGTGCTGGCCCTGCGGGATGGCGATCGTCTGATGGTGGCGGTTCGCGATCCGGCGGTGTTGTCGATCACCCTGGGGCGCAACGGCGGTGGGGAACCGCGTGACACGGTGTATCCAGACGTCGGCTACGAGGACTTCATCGCGGTGGACGGCGAGGCCGAACTGATCAGCCGGGGCGCCTGGGCGCGGTGCATCCAGATCATCGGTGCCCTGGACGCGGCAGTGGAGTTCTCCGTCGCCCACACCCGGGAGCGTGAGCAGTTCGGTCGCCCACTCAGTGCGTTTCAGGCTGTGCAGCACACCCTGGCCGCGATGGCGGGAGAAGTGGAACGGGCCCGCGCCGCAACGGATCTGGCTGTGGCCGCGGCCGCGGACTTCGGTTTCGGCAGTCCGCAGACCGACTATGCGGTCATGGTCGCCAAGGTGACCCTCGGGCAGGTGGTTCCCATCGTGGTGACCGCAGCTCACCAGTTACACGGCGCGATCGGAGTGACCATCGAGCATCGCCTGTGGCTGGCGACGATGCGGGCCCGCAGTTGGATCGACGAGTTCGGCGACACGGCGCATTACGCGCAGCGGTTGGGCAGGTTGGCGCTGTCCGGCGCCGACCCCTGGGATGTGATGATCGGCGCCACTACGGAGTCCCACGCCTGAGCATCCGTTCGGGGTGGTGGTAGGTGTTGGTTCCGCCGCGTAACGGTAGGTGGGGCGGGGGTAACCATTGGGTGCTGCCGTTTTTGAGCTTGCGGGTTTTCCAGCCACCCGGCTTGATCAGTTTGTGGTGACAACCGCAGGCGAAGGTCAGCGTGTCGATATTGGTCAGGCCGCCGGCGGCCCACTCGTCGACGTGGTGGACCTCGCAGAGGTAGCCGGGCATGTCACAGCCCGGTGCGGTACAGCCACGGTCTCTGCTGTGCAGCACAATTCGCTGATCCGGTGAGGCGATCCGCTTGGAGCGGCCCAAATACAGTGGCCGCTCGGTGTGGGTGTCAAAGACGCACAGATAGTGCCACGCGTGGGAGGCCATCCGGATCACATCGCGCATCGGCAGCAGGGCGCCGCCGGCGGCGACGCCGACCCCGGTGCCGGTGTGCATCTGCTCCAGAGTTGCCGAAACGATGACGGTGACGGGTAGACCGTTATGGGATCCGAGCCCCGGATCGCCAAGTCGGCCACGCACCAGTGCCGCCAGAGCGTCGTGCTGGCGCTGGGCGTGGCTGCGGGCATCGCGGTCGACAACCTCCTGGCTGGGTTCGCCGGTGACGGTGGGTGTCTGGTCATCGGGATTGCACATCCCGGGCGCGGCGAACTTCGCCGCCCACGCGTCGAGCATGGCCCGCAGCTCCGGAGTGGCGATCAACCTACCCACACTCATCCCGTCCGGACCTTGCTTGCCGCACCAGGTGAAACCCCGCTTGCGGGCCCGGTCCGCATCAGAGAAATCACCATCGGGGTTGAGTCGCAAAGCCAATTGGGTAGCCACTTTGTCCAACTGGTCGGGCCGCAGCACGGCGGCCTGCTCGGCCAGGAACGCCTCGGCTTTGGCGACCTCGGCCGGGGCGAGGTGACTGGGCAGGTCACGGAAGAACTTCTGGATGGTTGCCAGATGCTGGCCGTCGAGGGCCCCGCAGTGCCAGGCTTTCGCGGTGGCCGGCAACGGCGGCGGTAGCTGCTGGCCGCTCATCGCGGTGCGAGGGGCCAACTGGGCGGCACTGCCAAGGCGACGTTTGGCCTCGCCGGGACTGACCCGCAGGACATCGGCGATGATCCGGTGGCTTGGCCCACCCAGTGCCTGTTCCTCTCGCCGGTCCACCGCGGCGGCGCCGTCGTAGGCACAGGCCGTTACCTGTCGGCGTGCGGTCTCCAGCCGATCCAGATGTTCGAGCAGTTCGGCGACCGGAAGAGCGTCCCAGTCCAGGGCACCGACGGCGTGCACAGCTGCCTCCAGCTGTGCGAACACATCGGCGATCGAACTCATGTTCGACAAACTACGCCGCGGTGCCGACACAGTGCGACGGCCCGACCCCCGCCCTGTGGATGAACACGCGACTGTGAATAGACCCCGGCCGGACCCGCAAGGAGCGCTGTCGGTGTCGTCCTCCTTGGCCTAGGGGATCAGTCTCAGGCACCTAACGATTGGGTTGTGGCTCCGCATCGTCTCTCGCGCGCGCAGGAGCGGTTGTGGTCTGGTGGATGCAATGAGCACCTCCACTCTCACAGATTCCACGCTGAAGAAGTCCGGTCTGGCCGCTGCCGCTGCGGCGGCGCTGATCGCCGTCGGTATGCCGCTGGCTCTGGCCGCGCCCACCGCGGTGCCCCCATCGGACAGCGAGGGTTACGTCAACTCCACCGCGCGGTGCACAAGCCCGGACACCGCAGTGCTTTTCGGCACCACCGAGTCCTCCCGGGTGGCGATCTGCAAGGCCTCCGACGGTTCGTTCGAGTACCGCGGAGTGCGGGTCAGTGACGGCGCCAGACTGATCGCGCGGGCGACGCAAACCTCGGCCAACTCCTTCGTGCTAAACAACGACGGGGTGAGATACACCATCACGCCGACCGCGCTGAGCGTCACCGCAAACGGCGACACCTTTCGCACCGAGACCTGGACCGATTACCACGGCCCGCAAACCCCGGCATCGTCCACGTCAGGGGCCGCGACGACCACGGGGTCGACCGCGGGGTCCACTGCGGGGTCCACTGCGGGGTCCACTGCGACGTCGAGGCCGAGCACCTCCGCGACCGCCGCCCCGTCGACCTCGGCGGCACCGAGTTCAGCGGTCCCGTTGCCGCCACCGATGCCCGCTGAAGTGGGCGGCGGTTCGTCTTCCGACGAGTAGCAGGGTCGGTGATCTAGCAGCGTCGCACGATCGGCGGCGCCACCCAGGAGCCGTCCAGAATCGGCTGCTGTGGTGCGTACATCCGCAGGTAGGCGTTGAACCCACCGGACGGCACCGCCAGCCAGTTAGCGCCCGGATCGCCGGGGTCGTGCGAGGCCAAGACGATGTCGATGGAGCCGTCCGGGCGTCGCACAAGTTCATCCGGCCGGCTGGAACTGACACTGAAACGGTTCTGCGCATTGGGAACCAGGCGGCCCTGGCTGTCATAGACCGTCACCGACCAGAACGCGCCGACCGGCGGCTCCTTCCCGGGACCGAAATGCATTACATACGAGCTGTTTGCGGCCCCGGTTAGCGGAAGCAGGCGGGAGTCCAGTAGGCCCGCGGAGTAGACCGCCTCATCCGGGGTGTTCGCCAGCAGACCGGCTTCTGTCACGCCGGCGCGGAGCAGGTAATTGGTGCCGTAGTTGCCGATGGTGGGGTCCGGGGTGGCCCAGCCACGGTTTTGGACTGCCGTCGCGTACTGGTTGAGGGTGGTCAGCAGCGGCAGCAGCGCCGCGGTGGCCCGCACCGCGAGATCAGCGGCGATCATCGACAGCACGCCCAGTTCGGCGTCGGCGACCCGAAGTCCGGGTCCCACACCGATCTTCGCCATCGCCGCCAGTTGCGGAGCGTCGACCACCGGTGGCTGGTTGAACTCCATCGCGGCGCTGATGGCGTCGAGGTAGCCCAGGCCCGGCTTCGGGATGGGGACCACTGGACTGACCACTCCCCCGGCAGGGGTGAGCGTGTACTGGTTCATGAACGCGGTGGCCTGCTGCTGATCCGCCGCGTCGCCGGCCAGGGTGCG
>NZ_JBILVF010000039.1:0-24305 GCF_044370595.1 Mycobacterium sp. | reverse complement strand
GAGCATGCTGCTGTAGGGCACCAGGACGGTCTGCGCGCCGGGGATGTCGGCCGCAGGCCCGCCAGCCCAGGTGATCGCATACTTGGCCGGTCCGGATCCCGTTGCGCGGGAACCGATGTAGCCCGACACGTTGGTGTACGGATCGGTCAGTTGGAAGCTGTAATAGCGGCTGCCCATATCGGGGATGGACAGCACGACCGGGCCCTGGCTCAGATCCAGTTCCGACAACGAATAGAACGTGTCGACGTTGGGCCGTTTGCCGCCGCCGATGGACTGCCAGATCGGGTCGATGTCGGGGTTGGCGAAACTGGTCAGGGACGTCACGGCGTTGACCGTGCCGACGGTCTGGCGTACCCGCTGATATTCCATCAGCGGAAAGCCGTAAATGTAGGCCTGCGCCGCCAAGATCGCCGACTGGATCGGGCCGGGGTCGGCGGGCCGTGCGGCCTTCGCGGCGGGGATCGGGAAGTTGGCCGGCGGTTCGGTCACTGCAGCAGTACCGACGGGTTGCGTGGGACTCGTAGCGGTGCGGTCTTCGATGGAAACAGCCTCAGCGGCAGGGGTTCTCGGCCGCGCCGACGACGGCAGCGGCGGCTTACTCTCCACCCTGTCCGCCCAGCGGGCCCCTCGGCTTGCGGCCGGACGTTTCGGGGTGGTGGACGCCTCGGCAGCGGATCGCCGGGCAGGACCGTGTGGACGCGTTGAGACGGTCGTATCCCGCTCGGCGGACGTTGCGCCGCGATCACCGCCGTCGTCTGCGAAGGCCACCGCTGGTCCTGCCAGTGCCGCACCTAACCCTGCCGCCAGCACACCGGCTCGCAGCAGGGTCACCTGCCGATCGAATCGCCTGCCCATCAGGGGAATTCGATATAGCGGCCGACACCGGCGGCGGGGGCACGGTCGAGGATCAGTGAACTCAACGCCACGTCGTCCATGGCGATGCCCATGTTGAGGAACATCCGACGGCCCTCGGTCGGCACGTCGAAATCCCCGGACACGACCGCGGCCAGGTGGGTGTCTGGTTTGGGCAACCCGAAGAAATACATGCTGTCGGCCACCGACTCATATTGGCCGAGGTCGTCGACGCAGTAGACGACGGCATCGTGGAAGGCTTCGGGCGCCATGGCATCGTCGTAGTCCACCGGCAGCAGCAGTGCGTTGGGGTCGGTGTTGGCGCAGTCCAATTTGGGATCCAGCGGCACAGTGATGGTGGTGATCACCAGGTCGGCGCCGGCCACCGCGTCGGCGGGAGAATCGGCCAACCGGGTCACCCGACTGCCGGCGTTCTCCTCGAACATCCGGGCCACCCGATCGGCGTTGCGGTCGTAGGCGGTGATGTGGGTCAGGCCCGGGTGCACCGACAGCGCGACCTCGAGGTGCCGTTGGCCCTGCAGTCCGCAGCCCACGATCGCCAGATGTTTGCGATCGCCGGGGACGTGCCGCATCGTCACCCCGGACACGCCGGGGGTGCGCATCTCGGTGATCCATCCGCCGTCGAGCAGGGCCACCGGCCGGCCCGTCTCCGGATCGTTCATGATCATCACGCCATAGATGTAGGGCAGGCCTTTGGCGTTGTTCTGTTCATAGCCGGCCACCCACTTCAGCCCGATGCGGTCTGAGCCGCCGAGGTAGGCCGGCATGGCGTGAATGAACGCGTCTTCGCGTGAGGTGACCTTAGGCTTGGGCGGGTTCTGCACCAGGCCCTGAGCCTTCTGGCGGAACGCGTCATCGAGGACGTCGACGATCTCGGTCCAGGTCAAGCCGAGGCTGTCGAGGTCGGCGCGGTTGAGGACCAGCATCTGGTTGTCGCTCACCCGCACGACCTTAGCCGCGCGCGGCCGCCGATTCAGGTCGAACCCGTCTGGCGGGTGCACTGTTAGCCTGCCCGGGTGAGCGCCCGCTTCACCGACGTCCTGGCCTCGCACTGGCCGGTTTTCGCCCTGCTGGGCGCGGTGCTCACCGCTGTGACAGTCGTGGGCTTGGCACGCCGCGGCGGCCCCGGCGCCCCGGTTCGCGAGATCGTCGGTTGGGCAACGGTGTTGGTGGCGCCACCATTGATGTACGTCGCCATGCAGGCCGCCGGGTTTAGCGTGCAGTCCGCGATTTTCGCGGCGCTGCTCGGCGCCACCGTGCTGTTCTGGGTGTTCGGACTGGTCGACGAGTTCGTGCCTGCGCTGGTTGCGGTGGTGGCCGCACTCATCATCGGCCTGGCCCCGCCGGGGGTGGCCCTGGCCGGGTTCGCCTCGCCGAGTCTGCTACTGCTGCTCGGGGTGTATGCGCTCTCGGCGGTGATCAGTTCCTCGGGCCTGAGCTACCGGTTGATGACCCGGCTGCTGCTATGGCTTCCGGACCGGCCGGCGTGGCATCAGGTCACACTGCTCGGCTCGGGGTACGCGCTGTCCCCGCTGATGCCGTCGACCAATGCGCGGCTGTCGCTGTTGATGCCGGTGTATCAGGACATGGTCACCGGGTTGCGGCTGCCGCCCAAAGGCCCGGCGATCACCGCACTGCTGGCGGCGATGTTCGGCGGGGCTTTGCTGTTCTCGCCGATGATGGTGACCAGTAAGTCGTCCAACATCGCCGCACTCAATCTGTTGCCGGCACAGGCTTCCGCCGAATTCAGTGGCCTGTTCTGGCTGGTGGCCGCCGCGGTGGCGGCCGTGGGTGTGACGGTCATCCATTTGGCGCTGCTGCCCCGGCTGTTCCCCACCGGTCCGGAGTCCAGCCTGCCGCGGGCTCAACTACAGCGAAGCCTGGCCGAGATGGGACCCCTCAAGCCGCAGGAGTGGATCGCTGCCGGCGGGTTCTTGTTCTTCCTGCTCGGTAGCGCCACCGTGGGATGGCACCACGTCCGGCCGGCCTACCTGGCGGGGTGCGTTCTGCTGGCTCTGCTGTTGACTGGAGCGTTGCTACGCAGGGACTTTCAGCGGCAGCTGGACTGGCCGATGATCTTCTTCCTGCTCGGAATCGACAGTCTGATGCGGATCATGGATCACCTCGGCCTGGCGGCCGCGTTGGCCCGCACCGTTGATCAGAGGTTCGATTTCATCGACGGCAGGGTTTCGGTGTTCATCGCCGTCGCCCTAGCCGTCACCCTGGCGGTGCGCCTGGCGCTTCCGGTCACCGCGGGGATGCTGACCGCGGCGGTCGTGTTGCTGCCGGTGGCGGCCGCGCAGGGGGTACATCCCTGGATCTGCGTGTTCTGCGCCGCAATCTTCAGTGACGTTGCGTTCTTCCGTCATCAGGGCACCAACGGCATCGCCCAGATACGGGCGGCAGGTCTGTTCGAGCAGGCCGATGAGCGGGGATTCCTGCGCTACAACCTGCTGATGAATGTGGCGCGGGTGGCGGTGGTCTACGCGTCGATCCCGTGGTGGGAATGGCTGGGCCTGTTGTGACACGGTTGCTGCGGAATCTTCTGATCGCCGGTTTCCTGCTGAGCTTCGTGGTGCTGCTCGGGGTTTTCAACGCCACCAAACCCCGAATCCTGGTGCTGCACTCCGGCGCCCCGGGTTCGTCCTGGGTCGACGAGGTGGACCGCGGGATGCGGGCGGCGTTGGAACGGAATCGGCGTCCGCTCTCCGTGGAATGGGACTATCTGGGTGTGGCCGCCCCGGCGGCGGCCCGCAACATCGGCCCGCCGGTGGCCGAGGCCCGGCGTGCCATCGACCGGTTCAGACCCGACGTCGTGATCGCCGTCGACGATGAAGCCAACGCGCTTGTCGCCCGGGACTACGTCGGCCGGGAGCGGCCGCGCATCCTGTACGTGTCGATCGACCGGCCACCGGAGTTCTACGGCTACGGCGGCGCCCCCAACGTCTCAGGAATCGCCGAGCAGTTGCCGTGGAACGCCATCCGGGACAGCCTCGTCGGCCTTTTCGGGCCGCGGCCGGTGCGATTGGCCGCCATCGGCGTCGACGGGGTCACCGATGAGGCCACCCTGGCTCAGATGACGGCGTTCGATTGGGGTTCAGCCACCATCGGACCGACGGCTCTGGTGTCCACAGCCGAAGCCTGGCGCGACCATGTGCAGCACGCCGCCGACGCCGACGTGCTGGTGGTGCTCAGCGCCCAGGACCTCCCCGACCGCGACGGCCGGGTCACCAGCGCCGCCGACCTGATCGCTTGGACCGAGGCCAACGCCCGGCCGCTACCGATCGGCACCCAGGCCGGTTTCGTCGCCGCCGGGGGCGCGTTGAGTTTCGCCCCGCCACCCGACGACGCCGGCGAACAGGCGATCCGACTCGCGCTGGACTGGCTGGACGACCGCAGCACCCCCGGGCCGCCGGACCCGGTCGAGTCTTCGCACTTCGAGGTGGCCGTCCGCCCCGACACTCTCACCCGCCGCGGCCTGCTGCTTCCGCCGGTCTACCTGGAGGCGGCGCGGGAGAACGGAACCCTCTATTAGGACGCGAGGATTTCAGATAGGAGCGAAAATCGGAGTTCGGGCATAGGTTTTGGGCATAGGGTTTGGGCATGGTGAACACCCTCGACACCCGCCTCGATCAGCACCGCTCCACTGCACTGGGGATCTTCCGCATCGTCATCGGCCTGCTGTGGGCCTTGCACGGCACCCAAAAGCTGTTCGGTTGGCCACCGGGCAAGAGTGGCGCAGTCCCGTTCGGCACCTGGCCGTACTGGTGGGCCGGCGTCATCGAACTCGTAGTGGGTGTGTTGGTGGCGCTGGGCGTCTTCACCCGCATCGCCGCGCTGATCGGGGCCGGCACCATGGCATATGCCTACTTCACTGCGCATCAGCCAAAAGGGTTGCTGCCCATCCAAAATGGCGGCGAACCGGCTGTGCTGTTCTGCTTCGCCTTCCTGCTGATCGCCTTCGCCGGCGCCGGGGCCTTCGCGCTACGCGACCGGCACTCCGAGGGCCGACTGTGATGCCACCCGGAGACCGCAGACCCCTAGTGGCGGGTTAGAACTGGAGCCGGCCCCGAGCAGTTCTGGCCTCGCCCATCCGCTGAGGGGGACAGTCAGTTTCGTGTTCGTCCAACTCGCCGCAGCCTCAGCCATCGTCAACACCACGATCACCAAAGGTGTCAGCAGCACAATCTGCACCGGTTCCAGGCCCAGCGTCTAGCCACACCATCGCGAGGGCGATGACCGGGATAGCGGTCAGGCCGACAGCGCCACGGTCGCGGGCTCCACCCATGCTTCGGCGTCGCTGAAGAAGCCGGACTCGTAGGCGACGGAGACGCAGTCGAAGACGGTCTCCACCGCGTCGTCTTCAACGACCATGTCGATGCGGTAGTGGGGATTGAACCGGTTGGGATTCCGGAAGGTTCGAATCTCAGCGGCGTCGCGAAGACCCGAATGGACTTCGCTGACCTTGACGGAGACGACTCCGCGATTCGGTGTCGCGGCGACCAGCATCCGATCGGTCATCTGCTCGGCGATGATGGTGACGATCTTCATGATCCCTAACTCCTGTGCTGCGGTGTAGAAGCTGACAGTGCTCAGCCTGCCGCGCCCCAGCGCTCGGAAATGTCCGTCTAGTGGGCCGTTCACGGGAGGATTGGCGTGTCCCCCGATTGGAGTAACTCCCACGGCGCGACCTTGCGGCGGACACGCTGCGGACACCTCAGATGCGGCGGTGATGGGGAGTCGAAGACCGACACCGCGTCAGCACAGGAGCAGCCATGGGTGCCCAGATCCGTTCGCTCAGAGGACATCGACACCGGCGTCCAGAACCGGCGGTTTGCCTCTTGAGCGGGCAATCGGTCGGATTTCCGGTGTCGCGCCGGTACTGTTCTCGCAGTTCGCAGAAAGGCCTCGCATGCCATCCAGGCCACGTGTGGTCCCGGTCGCCGGGCAAGTGCTCTGGCAGGTGCGCTATGACCTGCTCGCTGTCGTGGCGGTCGCGGCCGCCATGGTCGCGATCTCCTCGTTCGTTCCACTCGACGGCGTCGCCGCAGTCGTGCCCCTGCTCGGAGTCGTCGTCTCCGTCTTCATCGGTTTCCGTAACAGCAACGCCTTCAACCGGTGGTGGGAAGCCAGGACGCTGTGGGGCAGTCTCGTCGGCAACTGCCAGGCGATCAGTAATGCCCTCGTCGCGGTCGACGATGGTTCGGCCCCGATGGCCACCACACTGGACCGGATGCGCCGCCGGCAGGTCCGGCACGCCTGGCGGTTGGCCTACGAGTTGCGCGGAGTACCCGCACCGCAGGCGGTGGGTGAGCTGACCCCGGAGGATCCGCGCGATGCGTCGGCGACAAACCTGTTGACCTTGCAGGCGGCCGACACTCGTGACCTTGTGATCGACGATCATCTCGATCGCCAGGGCCGCTCGGTGCTGACGAACCTCAACAGTGCGCAGACCGCGGCCGCCGGCGGCCTGGTTCGGCTCAGCGGCCAACCCATCCCGTCGTATTACGCCGGTTTCGTCCGGGGCCTGGCATGGCTGTTCGGCATAGCGGTCTGCACCCGCGTCGATCCCGGCGGACACCACAGCGCCCAGGGCATCGTTGCCGGTGCCGCCATCATGGCACTGTTCGTCGTCGCAGAACGGATGGGACATCTGGCCGAAGGAGCGCTGGGCAACACGGCGTTCGCCTTGCCGATGAACACCTACTGCGCCGGGATCACCGCCGATCTCCTGGGCCCCGACCACCCACTCGCAGTCGCAACCGAAAGAAAGTGAGCCCCACCGTGCTGAACCGACGAACCTTCCTGACCGGCAGCCTGGCCGTCGGAGCCGGGGCCGCCCTGGCGGCATGCACAAGCGGCAAAACGGCCGAACTGAAGACTCAACCGACCGCCGTCAACCCGAAACTGGATGACGCCATCAAGGCGGCCGAGGCGGCACGGCCACGCACCGGCCGGACGGTGACCGCCACGCTGACACCCAGGCCGGTGACGGTCGACCTCGGCGGGAAGGTGGTCAAGACCCTGGGCTACGCCGACACGGTTCCCGGTCCGCTGATCCGCGCCAACGTCGGAGACGAACTCAAGGTCACCCTGACCAACAAACTGTCCAAACCGACCTCCATGCACTGGCATGGCATCGCGCTGCGCAACGACATGGACGGCGCCGAGCCGGCCACACCGAATGTCGATGTTGGACAGTCGTTCACCTACGCTTTCACGGTGCCCGACGCCGGGACGTACTGGGCGCACCCGCATGTCGGCGTGGAGTTGGACACCGGCCTGTATCTGCCGCTGATCGTCGATGATCCCAAGGCCCGCGGCGACTACGACGCGGAGTGGATCGTGATGCTCGACGACTGGACCGACGGGGTCGGCAAGTCACCGCAGCAGATCCTCGACGATCTGGAGAAGGGCGGCATGGGCGCCATGGGTTCCATGGGCTCGATGGGCTCGATGGGTTCCATGGGCGGGGAGGGCACCGGCGGCAGCTCCCTGCTGGGTGGTGATCCCGGTGACGTGACCTACCCCTACTACGTCATCAACGGGCGTATCCCGGAAGCACCGAGCACCTTCCGCGCCAAACCGGGCCAACGAATCCGGCTGCGTTTCATCAACGCCGGTTCCGACACCGCGTTCCGGGTGGCACTGGCCGGCCACCGCATGAAGGTGACGCACACCGACGGCTTCCCGATCGTGCCCACCGACGTCGATGCACTGCTGATCGGCATGGGTGAGCGCTACGACGTCATCGTCACCGCCGACGACGGAGTCTTCCCCCTCGTCGCGCTCGCCGAAGGTAAAGGCGCCGTGGCGCGTGCGCTGCTGTCGACCGGCGTCGGCACCGCACCGCCGGCGGACTTCCAGCCGCCGGAACTGACCGGCAAGGTCGGAACCGTCGAGCTTTTCGCCGCTCCCGAGGAAGCGCAACTGAACTGGAGCAAGGCAGACACCGAGATGGTGGCCAACCTGACCGCCGCCGAGACCGGCTACCAGTGGGGCATCAACGGACCGTATCCGGACAACAGGCCGCTGACCGTGTGGCAGGGCCAACAGGCGACGATCAATTTCGCCAACAAGACCCGGATGTGGCATCCGATGCACCTGCACGGTCACACCTTCGCGATGCTCAACCCCGACGGAAGCCTCGGCGCCCGTAAGGACACGGTGATCGTGGTCCCCAACCAGACGGTGCGGGTCGCCGTTCTCGCCGACAACCCCGGCTACTGGCCGCTGCACTGCCACAACACCTATCACGCCGAGGCGGGCATGCTGTCGACCTTCGACTACCTCATCTGAGCGGCAGGGCAAGCTCGGCCGACAGTGCCGCGCCGACCCGCTTCGCGACCGGCGCCGCCGCCACAGCAACCGTCAAACCAACGGCACACCAATAGAGTCCGAGTATCGGCGCTGCCGCCCAGCCGGTGGAGTCCTTGACGCTGAACCACAGCACCACGACGATCACCACCGCGCCGGCGGCCGGCAACACCAGACCGCGCAGTCGGGCGGTCCCGCCATGCACCGGGAGGAACCTCGGCGCGCCGGCGAACCAGACGGCGGCGATCTCGACAAACAGGTAGCACGTCATCAGGCAGACCGAACCGGCGACGGCGAACACGAAGTACCCGTCGACTCCCCGATTGCCGGTGGTGTCCGGCGGCCATCCGGTCGCGGCGCACAACGCATTGACCGCCAGGCTCATCGCGACCACCACCCAGATGGCCCGGCGGGGGCTGTTGGTCACCGGATCGAGGCGGGCCAACGCCTTGGGCCCCAATCTGTCCCGGCTGAACGCGAACAACATCCGGCCCGAGGTGACGGCGGTGGCCATATGGCAACCGAACGCACCGACCAACGCGGTGAGAATGACCAGCAGGCTGAACCACTCGCCGATATAGGTATCGCCGAGATCACCGAGGGTGTTTCCCGAGCGCTCAAAGGCGGCCAGGCCCTGCTTGTCGGTGCCGAAACCGATTGTCTGGGCGAACATCACCACCACGAACAGCACGCCGGTCAGGATCAGGGTGCCGGTGATCGCGCGCGGGATACTCCGCTTCGGGTCGGTGGTCTCCTCCCCCATCGAGGCGCACGCCTCAAAACCGGCCCAGCACAGGAATGCCGCCACCACCCCGCCGAGGATCTCCGACATCGACACCCCCGAAGCGGAAAACGTGCTCCAGTCCACCCCCGTCGGTGGGGCACCGCCGCGCCCGAAAATCACCGCCGCCAGCACCACCATCGCGACGATGCCGACACCTTCGATGCCGAGCAGGATCTTGGCCAGCAGGCGGGCGTCCCGGCCGGTCAACATCACCGAGAACACAGCGGCCACCGCGACGGGAACCAGCCACGGCACCTGAAACGGATGCGGTGATCCCTTCTGCGCCTCGGCCAGCAGCGAATTGGTGAACGCCGCGGTCAGCGCCAGGGTGGCGATCGAGAAGCCGAGATAGGCGCCCAGCATCGCGAAGCCGGCGAAGAAGCCCGCGCGCGGACCGACCGTCGCCCCCACCAGGGCGTAGGCCGAACCGGCGTGGCTGAAGTA
The DNA here is from genome assembly GCF_044370595.1 of Mycobacterium sp. Taxonomy (GTDB): domain Bacteria; phylum Actinomycetota; class Actinomycetes; order Mycobacteriales; family Mycobacteriaceae; genus Mycobacterium. The sequence goes on along the minus strand of NZ_JBILVF010000039.1, from coordinate 14,887 downwards.
GCGGGTCAACCGGACGAAGCTGTAGCCGACCAGTGAAATCCCGACCAACCCGATCACGAAGACCAGTGGGATGGACTTGCCCACCGTGCCGACCAGGCCCTGGCCATTGCCGGCCATCGCCAGAGTCGGTCCGACGGTGGCCACCGACAGCGCCAGGGCCGCCCACAGCGGCAGTGCGCGCCGGGACGTGCGGGAGGATTCGGTGCCGGTCGCCGCGCTCTCGGCTGTCGGCATGGGCGACCTTCCCTCCGGACACAAAGACGACGGAAGCATAGAACCCGCGTAGGTTGGCCGACATGGCAACCAGCACGATCGGATCCCGGATGGGCGCCGGCCTTGCGGCCGCAGCGGTGTCGCTGGGCCTCACCCAACTGGCGGCCAGTTTCTTCTCCGCCGCCGCCGACGCCCGCACCGCGGTGGGCACGTCGGTCATCAACCTCACCCCGGGCCCGGTCAAGGAGTGGGCGATCCAGACGTTCGGGACCGCGGACAAACTCTTCCTGACGGTAATGGTGGTGGTCGTCGTCCTCGCCCTCTGTGCGATAGCCGCCATCTGGGAGCGTTCCCGTGTTCCGGTCGGCAGCCTGGTCATCGCCGCCGCCGGGGCGGCGGGCGCTCTGGCGGTGCTTGCCCAACCGGGTGCCCGTGCGCTCGACGTCATCCCCACCCTGCTCGGTGCGGTATGCGGGATCGCCACAATCCGGCTACTCACCGGGGGGCGGCGACTCACCGCCGGTCGGCTGCCCGAGCAGACCGCCGACACCGAACGGCGCCGATCGCTGCTGACCCTCGGCCTCGTCGCGGCGGGAGCGCTCAGCGGGGTTGCCGGCCACGTCCTGACCCGCCAGCGGCGATCAGTCGCCGGGGACCGGCAGACCTTCGCCCTGCCCACCGCAGCCACCCCGGCGCCAACGGTGCCACCGGAGGTACAGCCCGCCGCGCAGGGACTGACGAGCTTCATCACCAACAACGCCGACTTCTACCGGATCGACACGGCTCTGAGCGTGCCGCAGCTGTCCCGCGCCGACTGGCGGCTTCGCATCCACGGCATGGTGGATCGGGAGATCACCTACACCTTCGACGACCTCGCGGAATTTGAACCGATCGAGAAGGCGGTGACGCTGGCGTGCGTCTCGAATCCAGTCGGTGGGGAGTTGATCTCCAACGCGGTCTGGACCGGCTACCGGGTGCGGGATCTGCTGGCCCGCAGCGGTGTTCGACCCGATGCCGATATGGTGCTGTCAACCTCGGTGGACGGATTCAACGTCGGGACTCCGGTCGAAGCGCTCACCGACGACCGTGACGCGATGCTGGCGATCGGGATGAACGGCGTGCCCCTGCCGGTCGAACACGGCTACCCCGCCCGGCTGGTGGTGCCGGGTCTGTACGGGTTCGTCTCAGCCACCAAGTGGGTGGTGGACCTGGAGTTGACCCGGTTCGACCGCGCCGAGGCGTACTGGACCAAACTGGGCTGGTCGGCGCAGGCCCCGATCAAAACCCAGTCCCGCATCGACGTACCGCGGACCGGAACCCGACTGGCGGCCGGACCGGTGACCGTCGGCGGGGTGGCCTGGGCGCAACATCGCGGCGTCAAAGCCGTGGAGGTCCGCATCGACGACGGCCCCTGGCAGCCTGCGACATTGGGCGCGGCGTACTCCGCCGACACCTGGCGGCTGTGGACCTACGGCTGGCAGGCCACCCCCGGCTCGCACACCCTCACCGTCCGCGCCACCGACAACACCGGGGCGGTGCAGACCGAGCAGGCGGCCCCGCCGGCGCCGGACGGGGCCACCGGGTGGCCGACGGTTTCGGTCCAGGTGAAGTGATCGCCGCCGATCGGGCTTTTCCATCCGTCTAGTCGTCGTGGAGATCGTGTAATTCGTCCGGCAGATTCACCGTCACCTGGGTTCCACCGCCGGGCGGTTCGGTGAAATCCATCGAACCGCCCGCCGACTCCACGGCGACGACCAGGGAAGCCAGGCCGATGTGCCCCTCGCTGACCCGGCGCGACAGGATCGCGGGGTCGAATCCGACGCCGTCGTCGCTGACCTGCAGTACCGTCCCGCCCGGTCGACGGTGCAGCGTGACGTCAAGGTTTGTCGCGCGAGAGTGCTTGTGCACGTTGGATAACAGCTCGCGGGCCGCACGGTGGATCAGCGCCTGTGATTCGGGGCGTCCCACCTCCTCCAGGTCGACCTGGACTGGCGTTCCCCACCGCTGCTCGTAGCGCTGCGCCAGATCGCGCACCGCCGCCGTCAAGCCCAATTGGGCAAGCACTTGGGGATGCAGGGTCGCGACAGTATTCCGCAAACCGGCGACGGTCTCCCGCAGCGCCGCATCGAGGCGGTCAAAACCCTCCGCAGAGGGATTGTCCCGCAACTCATCCAGATCCAGCCGGACAGCGAGCAGGTTCTGTAGCGGGCCGTCGTGCAACTGCTCGGAGAGTGCCCGGCTGTTGCGCTCGTCGGCGCGCATCGCCTCGGCGACCAACTGGCGGCGCACGTCGAGCAGGCCCAGCACCCGGGCGCGGCGGCGGGCGAGGGTGAACGACAGCGCCGTGATCGCGGCGGTGAACCAGAGCAGACACCCGACCTGGACGTAGACCACGGCCGGAATCGTCATGCCCATCTTCTGCTCCTGGGTCGCGTACGCCGCCCAGGCCAGCAGGTATCCGAACGAGGCGCTCAAACCCAACAGGCCGGTGATCACGGGGCTGTCCAGGAAGGCCACCGAGATCGGCAGCAGAAAGAAGATCGGATACAGCGAGATGGTCGCCGGACCGGAGGCGATACACAGCGTCAGGACGATCGCGACGTCGGCGAACGTCGACGCCCACCCGAACCACCACCGGGCGGGCTTGTTCAACACGAAGATCAGCCAGGCCACCGCACCGATCGCGTAGGCCACCAGCAGCGCGTGGAACAGCGCATCGTTGCGGTGCTGGACTTTGGTGTAGTGGACCAGCAGGGCGATCAGCGCAATCAGGACCAGACGCAGGATCGATCGGATGCGCAGTGGCTCACTGGTCAGGAAATCCAGGACTCTGCCGGTGAGGCGCTTCACTAGTCGAGTAGCCCGCGCCGCATCGCCTCGGCCACCGCCGCCGCCCGATCACCCACACCGAGTTTCTCGTACAGCCGCTGAACATGGGTCTTGACAGTCGAGGGCGCCAGATAAAGCTGCTTGGCGCTCGCGGGGATGCTGGAGCCCTCGGCGATCTTGCCGAGGACCTCACGCTCACGCGCGCTGAGCACGGGCCCGGTGGGCTCAGCGCGGCGGCGGATCTCCGCGGCTAACCCCGAAGCCAGATGCGGCGCAACGACATCGCGTCCCTGGGCGCATTCCAGCACCGCGTTGACGATTTCGCTGCGCGACGACTCCTTGGGTAGATAGCCGGCCGCCCCCCGCTGCAGAGCGTGGTAGACGATGGCCGAATCGTTGTTCGCCGACACAAGCAGCACCCGGGTGGGCAGTTCGTCGCGCAGCACCGCGGCGGCCACCTGGGCTCCATCCATACCGGGCATCTGATGGTCGAGCAGAGCCACCTGCGGACGGTGCTCTTTGATCGCGGCCAGCGCCGAGGGCCCGTCATCGGCCTCGGCGACCACCTCCACCAGGCCACTTCCGGTCAGCGCCCGGACCAGTCCGTCGCGGAATAGCGGGTGATCGTCGGCGACCACCACGGTGACCTTCTGATTGTTGAAGGTTTCGCGCACCCAGGCATCGTTCCACAGTCCGCGCTTAACCGGTCAGAACGCAGCACACCGTTCCCCCGATCGGGGGAACGGCGGTTAACCCGACGTCGGGTCCGTCCGGCCGACGGATCCGGGCCGTGATGGGGCGCATCGTTGGGGTGTCCCGATCAAAGGAGCACCTGATGACCACCACCCACGGCGCCTACTTCATCGCCACCGACGAGGACACCTTTGAACCGACAGCGCTCGCCGGCGGTCACTGGGGTGAGTCCCTGATCAGCGGACCGGCCGTCGCCGGTCTGGCCGGCCGCGCCCTGGAGACCGACTTCGGCCAACCCGGCTTCCTCCCGGCGCGTCTGACCATCGACCTGCTCAAGCCCGCCCGTCAGGTTCCCACCCGCACCCAGACCCGCATCATCCGCGACGGCCGCCGGGTCCGCTACGCCGAGTGCGATGTCATCCAGGGCGACTGGATCGTCGCCCGGGCGACCGCGGTCTTCTATCGCCAGTCCGAGGCGCCTGCCGGACAGGAGTGGGAGCCGCACGCGCAGTTCGTCGGGCCCCAGTTCGTCGGGCCCCAGCGCGCCGAGGTGGACGGTCTGTTCGTGGGCAGCGAAGCCACCGGGTGGAGCGTCCTGGGCGCCGAGCACCAGAACACCTCGCGCAAGCAGGCCTACTACCGCGGGCCCGACGTCGTCGCCGGTGAGCAGGCCAGCCCGTTCGTCCGGTCGGTCATCGTGGCCGAGGCGGCCACCAACATGGTGATCAACCTCGGCACCGAAGGAATCGGCTACATCAACGGCGATGTGACCGTGAGTCTGTCGCGGCTGCCCCGCAGCGAATTCATCGGCGTGCGTGGCGAAACCCGTTCCGCCACCGCCGGTGTCGCCGTCGGCACGGCAACCCTGTTCGACACCGCCGGCCCGATCGGTACCGCCATGGTGACAGCACTGGCCAACCCGGCAGCCCAGATCGACTTCACCAGCACCCCCCGCACCCAGGCCCCGGGCGCGGAACTGTTCAGCGCCAGCAGGGCGTGATCACCGTGATGACCCTCGACGCACCCGCGCCGGGCACGACCGGTCACCGCCCGCCGGCCTTCCTCACGGCGGCACTGAGCATGGTGGTCCTCATCGTCGCCATCCTGCAGACCGCGGTGGTACCGGCGATGGCCGTCATCGGGGCGCAACTGCACGCCACCCCGGTCGCAGTCAGCTGGGTGGTGACCGCAAACCTGCTCGCGGCAGCCGCCGCCACTCCGCTGATCGGACGGATCGCCGACCTGCGCACCAAGAAGACCGTCCTGCTGGTGGTGCTGGCCCTGGTTCTGGCCGGTTCGGTGCTGGCCGCCACAACCGCCTCGCTGCCGGTGCTGATCCTCGGCCGGATGTTGCAGGGCGCGGCGTTCTCGCTCTACCCCGTCGCAGTATCCATCCTGCGCGACGAGGTCCCCGCCGACCGGCTGATCCGGTCGATCGCGCTGCTCTCGGCGATGCTGGGTTTCGGCGGCGGTCTGGGCCTGGTGGTCACCGGACTGCTGATGAGCCCCGGAGCCTCCTACCAGCGGGTCTTCTGGCTGTGCACGGTGTTCACCTCGGCAGTCATGGTGCTGGCCGCCGCGGTGGTTCCCAGCCGCTCCCGACGCGGGACGGACCGGGTGGACTGGGTGGGCGGCCTCGCGCTGGCGAGCGGGTTGTCGGCACTGCTGCTGGCCATCACCCAGGGGCGCGGGTGGGGCCTGCTGTCGCCGGCGACCCTGGGCACCGCGGCCGCGGGTGTCGGCATCCTGACCGGCTGGTGGATGTGGAGTCGCCGCTGCGCGAATCCGCTTGTCTCGACGGCGATGTTGAGCCGGCGGCCGATCCTGCGGACCAACGCCGCCACCCTGCTGGTCGGGATGGCCCTGTACTTCTCATTCCTGGGCCTGACGGACTTCGTGGAGACCTCGAGGGCGGCCGGCTACGGGTTCGGCGCCACCGTGCTGAACGCCAGCGTGGAGTTCCTGCTGCCCGGTGCTCTCGCCGCGGCGGTCACCGCTCTGGTCAGCGGCAGGTTCATCGAACGTTTCGGCGCCCGCGCCGTGGTCCGCGGCGGGGCACTAGTCGGGTTCGCCGGGTTCGCCATGCTCGTCGTATCGCATTCGGCTGCTTGGCAAGTCGTGGTCGCCGGTCTGCTGACCAACGCGTACATCAGCCTGGCCTACGGTGCGCTGCCGGTGCTGATCATCCAGGACGTTGAGGAGCACGAGACCGGTATCGCCACCAGCCTCAACGCCATCGCCCGCAAAGTCGGCTCAGGGATCGCGGCGGCGATCGTCGGCGCGCTGCTGACCGTCCGGGCCGGCGGCACCCCACCGGAATGGGCCTTCATCGTCATCTTCTCCCTCGGTGCGGCCACCGCCGTCGGAACTATCCTGCTCATCGGGGGCGAACCGAAGGAGGCCCGGTGAGCCGGGTGTGGTTGATCACCGGGGCATCCCGCGGACTTGGCCGGCAGTGGGTGATCGGGGCGCTCGAGCGGGGCGAGCGCGTGGCCGCGACCGCGCGGGACCTCTCCGCGCTGGCGGATCTACGTGACAGCTACGGCGAGGCCCTCGAACCGATCCGCCTCGACGTCACCGACCGGCAGGGGTGTTTCGCCGCGGTGCGCGCCGCCCACGACAGGTTCGGGCGGCTCGACGTCGTCGTCAACAACGCCGGCTACGGGCAGTACGGATTCGTCGAGGAGCTGTCCGAATCCGAAGCCCGCGCGCAGATGGACACCAATTTCTTCGGGGCGCTGTGGATCACCCAGGCGGTGCTGCCCTACCTGCGGGCCCAGGCCAGCGGCCACATAGTTCAGGTGTCCTCGATCGGCGGTGTTCTGGCCTTTCCGAACCTGGGTATCTACCACGCGTCCAAGTGGGCGCTGGAGGGCATGTCCCAGGCGTTGGCCGCCGAAGTTGAACCGTTCGGCATCCGGGTGACCCTGATGGAACCCGGCGGCTTCGACACCGACTGGATCACGGCCGCGCCGTATGCCGAGCCGTTGGCGGCCTATGACGCCCAGCGCGCCCGGTTCGAGTCAGCACGCGGCGAACGCCGCGTCGACCTGGGTCAGCCGGAAGCAACCCGGGCGGCGATCCTGGCCATCGTCGATGCAACCGACCCGCCGCGCCGAGTGTTCCTGGGCCGCAACACGTTGGAGTGGGCCAAAGCCGAGTACGCCGACAGACTGGCGGAGTGGGAACGCTGGTGGCCGTTGGCGGTTGCCGCGCACGGCACGGGTCAGACCGAGGACACCACGATCGTCGGGATGGTGCCGCGCGGGGCGTTGGAGGCCAGACCGGAGAAGTAGGCGCCCGACCACATCCACAGTCCGGCCTGCAGCAGCAGCGCCGCCGACGCCAGTTCGGCGTCTCGTTCGCCGTAGGACTTCATACTGGCCAGCGTGGCGGCCTTACTGATCATCAGATACGCCGAACTGAGGTCGACCAGAGCGGCGTAGGAGGTGGGCGAAAAGCCCTGCGCGCCGATGATCTTCCAGACGAATTGCCCTGCACCGGTGGTGGTCTGCAGCACGGAGGTCCACAGGTTCATCTCCGCCCAGCGCAGCGTTGGCGGGTGCTGCAGGTCGATCAGGGCGCTGTCGTAGCGGTTGGCGATCTCCAGGTTGACCAGGGAGGAGTTACAGTCCAGGAATCCCTTGCAGGTCAGGGTGTCCCGCATGGAGGGCACCCCGGGGGGCGGGTTGTCGAGCAGGTACTCCAGGTAGCCCTTGTTGTACCCGTAGAGGCTGAGCAGCACCGGAACCGACGAGTGCGCGGCCGGTGTCGCGAAAAACGGCACCCGGCTGATGTCGGCCAGGCCGCCGGCGAACGCGCCGAACATCCGCAGGCCGAGCGCCGAGATCACCCCGCCCGGGGGCTTTGCGGCACTGACGGGTTGGGCGGGCTCGGCCGGTTTGGCCGGTTCAGTCGGGGCCGGACGCAGGTCATCACGCAGCCAGATTCCGCCGAAATAGCCCGACGTCGCGAGGTTGCCCATCTCCACCCGTTCCTGCTCCCGGGTGAGCTTGACCGAGGCCATGGTGTCCAGGCTCCCGGTCGCCAAGTCCCCGAAGAAGAAGCGCGGCGAATCCGACGGGTCGCCGCCGGCGGCGACGTATGCGGTGGCCGCATCGGTGATGGCCGGCTCCGACACGACGAAGGCCCGGTCCTCGGTGACCGGCATCGGGGGCAGATCGACCGACACCTCAGGGGCTACCGGAGCGGCCACCGACCGGCCGGAGCGCATCGCGGGGATCGACTCCGAAGCCCGGGCCGCCGCCGGGGCAGGACGTGCCGCCGGGGCAGGTCGGGCCGCCGGGATCGCGCGGCGGGACTGCGGTGCCGACCGCGGCCGTTCAGTTTGCGCGGACTCCGATTGCGTTGAACCAGTGGCAGATTCGGTGTCCGGTGCCGCCGACGCCACACCGTGTCCGCAGAACACCGCTGCACTCAGACCGAGGCCCAGTGCCAACCCCCCCAGGGGCAGCCCCGGCGCGGGCAGGGAGTACTTCCGGACGTCACGTCGGGGAACAGGTCGCGCCACGCCCCAAAGGGTAACTTTCCGGGGCGGTCAGGACCTAGCCGTGACCAGCGAGGGGCTGCCGACACCGATGGTGATGCGCGGCGAGGCCGCCGGGTCCAACCAGGTCAGCACCGACTTCATCTCCTCGCGGCCGATCGCGACGCAGCCCCAGGTCGGGCTGCCGTCGGTGACGTGCAAGAAGATTCCGGAGACCTTGCCGGGGATCCGCTGCGGGTTGACGGCGATGTTGACCGCGTAGTCATAGACCGGCCCGGAGTCATACAGATTCTCGGTGATCGACGACGGGTTGGTCGCGGAGCGCACGTGGGTGTTGTAGGTCGGCGAACCGGCGTCCTCATCCCACCAATCCTGGTTGGTGGCTTGGAAATACGGCATCTTCGTACCCGGATTGGGCTCCCGGCCGAAGGCCTGGTCGAAGGTGAAGGTTCCCTCCGGGGTGCGGTGGATGCCGTCGCCGGGTTCACCCACCCCCAGCGACCCGACTTTGGCTTTGGTGGGCCCCAACACGACTTTCCAGTCCTGGCCGACGCGCTGGAACGCGGTCAGGGTGCCGGTGGTCTCGGTGGCCGCGGGCACACCGACGACGATCCACTGCGTGGGCTGTGCGGTGGGAGCGGGCGCCGGTTCGGCCACGGCCGGCGCGGCCAGCATCAGCGCCGCCAGGCCAGCCGCGAGCATCGTCTTGGGCACAGTCACGGTTCACCCCGAGTTTCAATCAGTTCAATCAGCACAGCGTTTCGATGCGGTCCGTATTCCTGGCCAGCGTAGGCCCGGCCATAGGCCCCACCGGGGTCCTGAAACGGGTTCGCGGCCGGACCGGGAGCTAATCGAGACCCAGAACACCCGCTGTCCGGGCTCAGGACTCCTTGACCTTCGTGTACCAGATCCGGTCGGCGACCGAGACGATGTCGTCGGAGATCCCCGAGATGCGGCGGTAGAACTCCCGTCTGGCGACGACGACGCTGATATCGGTGGCGGCGAGCAGGTCACCGGCCGCGGTGCGGTAGATCCGCTCCAGCTTGCGCTGCGCTTTGACCGCCGCGTCGGCGGCCTCGGTGGCTGACACCGTGGCCGTCTGGGCCGCGAAGACCTTTCCGCGCCGGGCATCCAGCGCGGTGAACGCCGTCTGGATGTGCCGGACACCCTCGGCCAGCAGCACGGCCATCTCGGCGGTGGCCTGGTCGGGCGGGAAGTCCATGGACTCGGCCTCGCGGACGGTGTTCTTGGCTCCGTTGATCACCTTGTCGAGATCCCGGGACAACTGGAACAGGTCCTCCGGTTGCAGCGGCGTGGTAAAGGCCTCGCTGACCGCGTCGACCAAGTGGCGCCGCACCTCGTCGCAATCGTGTTCGGCGGCGCGCACATCCTCGGCGCGGCCGGTGTCTCCGGCTGCCCAGGCGGCGAAGGCGTCCATGCCGCGAACGGTGATCTCGGCCTGGGACTGCAGCATGCCGATCACATCGGGGGTCTCCGGGAGGAACCAGCGGTTACTCACAGCGCTCTCCAGACGAGTAGGACGAGGACAGCCAGCAGTGCAGCCGCAGGGATGGTGGTCAGCCAGGCGACGCCCATCTCCCGCACGATCTGCCAGCGGACGTGCTTCCAGCGGCGGCGCCCACCGCCGACACCGACAACCGAGGAGGCCACCACCTGGGTGGTGCTGACCGGCGCGCCGATGAGGGAGGCGCCGAGGATCACCACGGTGGACGACGCCTGGCTGGAGAGGGAATCCAGCGGGGTGAGACTGAAGATCCGCTGACCGATGGTTTTCACGATGCGCCAACCACCCAGGGCGGTTCCCGCGGTAAGCGCCAGGCCGGTGACGATCTTGGCCCACAGCGGAACCGTCATCGTCGTGGTGTAACCCGACGCCAGCAGCAGGGCGGCGATCACACCCATCGCCTTCTGCGCGTCGTTGCCGCCGTGGCTGAACGAAAGTCCTGCGGCAGCAATCCATCCGCCGCCGCGGACCGGGCCGATCCATCGCGTCGTCCATCGCCGTGACACCCGTCGCAGCACCCGCAGCAACCCGAACGCGACCGCGAATCCCAACGGCGGTGAGATCAACAACGCGACGAGGACGCCGATCACCCCGATGGGATGCCAGCCGTCGAAACCACCCCACTGCACCGCACCCCCGGACCCGGAGATCACCCCGTCTGCAACGGCGGCCCCCACCAATCCACCGACCAGGGCGTGCCCGGAGGACGACGGCAGCCCCAGCCGCCAGGTGATCACGTTCCAGGCCGTCGCGCCGGCCAGACCCGCTCCCACGACGGCCACCATCTGGCCCTGCGGGACGGTGACGATCGTGCCGATGGTGTCGGCGACGGCGGTGCCCAGCAGGACCGCGCCGGCCATGTTGAACACCGCCGAAAGCATCACCGCCTGGCCCGGGGTGGCCCCGCGGGTGGCCACCAAGGTGGCGATCGCGTTGGAGGCGTCATGGAAGCCGTTGGTCACCGCGAAGGCGACAGCCAGGCCGATGGCGATGATCAGCCCGACTTCCACTCCGCGAACCTCCGATCGTGGCCAACCCTAGCTGAACGCCTGGTGAACAGCGAAGAAACCGATAGTTAACGACCTTGTCAGCGCGGCAGATAGGCGTCGACGAGGGTCCGGAATCGCCGGTGGGTTCTAGGTTATGGGGGTGCCGACTGATCCCCCCGCTGATTCCCCCGGTGTGCCTGCCGCCCCACCGACCCAGCTTCCCCGTGGCCGCTATCCGGCCACCGCGACCACCATCTCGGTGGTGTCGATCCTGGTGCTGGTCATCGAGGCGACTCTGGCCTTCGGCATGCCGGGGCGGTGACAGGGCCGATGACGGGGCCGATGATGGGGGGTCGGGGCGCGCCGAACCTGCCCTTCGCGCTGCCGCCACCGGCCGCGGAGCAGACCCGCGGCCCGGCCTGGCCGCTGTGGGCGGTGTACGCCGCCAGCGTGCTCACCGGACTGGTGATCCTGGCCGGTTCGGCGGGAGCCTCCGTTGCCCAGACCCCCGCACTGGCCGCTGCCAGCGTGGTGCTGTTCGGTGCCTTCGGCTCGGTGTGTGCCTGGCTGCTGAACAAGATCCCCTACTTCTGGCCGCTGCGCCGGGACACCAAAGTGTTTGCCGCACTGTGGGGTGCGGGCGCCGCGACCGGCTATGCGCTGCTGGCCAACATCGCGATTTACGAGTACTTCGCCGACCGGGCGGATGCGCCGAAGTGGTCGCTGTTCGCACCGCTCACCGAGGAGCCGATGAAGAACCTGGGCATCGTGGTGGTGCTGTTGCTGGCCGCGACCCGGCCGCGGACCGCCCTGGACGGTCTGGTGGTGGGATCCTTCGTCGGTCTGGGCTTTGAGATCGTCGAGAACGTCGTCGGTTCCCTGAACAACGCGCTGGCCTCACCGCCTGACCAGTGGGGGTCGCTGGCCACCGACGTCATCCACGAAGTTCTGCGCAGCAGTTGGACCGGGCACATCGTGATCTCCGGGATCGCCGGATTCGGCATCGGTTATGTGCTGACGGGCGGGGGCCGTTCCGCGGTGCGGCGGTGGGCGGTCGGCGGTGCGCTGGTGCTGCTGGCCCTCGGGGCGCATCTGCTGTGGAACTCCCACCGGTTCGGGGTGTTCTACGTGCTGGGCCAGTTCGGGACGCTGGCGTTCTACCTGTGGCTGATCCGGCGGGGCCGGGCGCTTGAGGCCGCCCTGTACCGGCCGTATCTGGGTTACGTGGCGCCGTCGGTGCTGGAGTCGACAGCAGCCGAGTCCGGCGGCAGGGACGCCCGACGACGCAGACGGACCGTTGCCCGACTGGCGGGGGCGGTCGCCAACGGCGACGCGGGACGGGCACATGAGTGTGTCGACACACTGGCGGGGCGTTAACCCCACCGGTGGGTAGCGCCTTAGGTCAGTGACGCCGTGGGTCAGCAACACTTTCGGGCGGCGAGATGGTTGGTCAGGTCATGGTGCTCGGTGGGGTCGATGGCCTTGACGCCCTCGATGTAGGCGTCGATGTCGATCTTCGCCCCACCCACCCAGGTGCCGAGAACCTTGACCTTCTCGACGATCTGATCGGCCGGCACGGTGTAGATGTCGGCCGACAGCTCCACCAGGTCGGCGTACTTGCCGACCGCCAATGATCCGATCTCGTGGTCGCGTCTGAGTTGGTAGGCGCCGTTGATGGTGATGGCCTTCAGGGCGTCGTCGAGGGTGACGGCCTGGTTGGCGCCGTGGACGTTGCCGGCCAGTGTCCGGCGGGTCACCGTCTGCTGCACGTTGAGCAGTTGGTTGGGCGGGGTCACCGAACCGTCGTTGTGGTAGCTGGGCGTCACCCCTGCCTCGAACGCGTCGCGCACCCGTTGCCACTGGGCGCCGTACTCGGAGTCGAACATCACCCCGTCGAGCAGGTCACCCCAGTAGATGTACTGGAACGGGCTCAGCGAACAGGTGACGCCCAGGGCGGCGGCGCGCTCGAACTGGTCGCGGCGCGCCGCGCCGAGATGCTCGACCCGCCAGCGGTGATCCGATCCGAGCAGGTTGTGCTTGGCCAGCGCCCGCGCGTAGGCGTCGAGCACCACGTCGAACCCGACGTCGCCGTTGCAGTGGAACGCCATCTGATAGCCCGTCGGGACCAGCGTGTCGAGCACCTGATCAAGTTCGGCCCGGGTGTAGTTCATCTGGCCCTCGCCGCGCGGTCCCATCTCGATCTCCGCGGTGCGGGTGGTCGGATTGTCTAGGTACTCAAAGGAAATCGCTACGTTACCTAGCCAGGGCGACCCGTCGGCCCACAGTTTGATCCCGACCTTGCGCACCAGTTCGGAGTTCGGGAAGGTGACGTCGGCGGCCGCGTCGGCCTCGATGGACATGTGGTAGACGTGCAGCCGCAGCGGGCACCCGGGCACCGAGGCCAGCGACGCGTACGCCGGAAACTGGCCGGAGTTGTAGGTGTGTTCGGAGGTGGCAGTGACACCGTTCTGCGCCATCAACTTGTAGAACAGCGCCCCGGAGTGCAGCGGATGCGGGATCGCCTTGGGCAGCACCGCACCGGCCACCATCATCAGCGCACCGGACTCGAAGGCCGTGCCGTTGCTGCTCACCCCGTCGGCCTCCCGCCCGAAACTGCCGCCCACCGGATCTGCCGGGGCTTTCCCGTCCGGCCAGCCCATCAGGGTGATCGTCGCGGTGTTGAAGTAGATGCCGTGTCCGGAGTTGTCGATCACCACGACCGGCCGGGACGGGAAGATCTGGTCCAGGACGGTCCGGGTCGGCAGCGGCGCCTGTTGCAGCAGCCGGTCGACCCCGTTGAACACCAGCACGTCACCGGCCGGGCGTGCCTTGTCGGCCTTGGCGAAGATCGCCTTGACGTCATCCCAGGTCTTCACCCCGACATTCGGGGAGACCCAGTAGGCCGGCTCCTGGGTCGCCATCCCCGACAGCAGCGGATGGCTGTGCGGCTCAACGAAACCCGGCATCAGCACCGTCTCGCCCAGATCGGTCACCGCCACTCCGGGCGTGACTGCCTGCACCTCCCCCAGCGAGCCGATCGCGGTGATCCTGCCGGTCGCCGAATCGATGGCGATCGCCCGAGCCCGCGGGCGGGCGGGATCCATCGTGATGATGGTCGATGCTTTCAGGACGATGTCGGCCGCCATCGCTTCTTTCTAGCCGAACGGCCTACCGTTCGCAGCGCTACGGTCACCGCGGTGGTACTTCCCGGCCCGGGCAATGCTGCGGATCTGGCATCCGACCGTTATCCGATATTGCTTGTCGGGTCCTATCGGCCTTGTCACTATCGTCCGGTGACCTACAGAGCTGAGACAGGCACTGACAGCGCTCTGGCTGCTCGGCTCGCGGCGATTGCGTCGGTCGGCGCAGCCGTGATCCATGTCGCCGTGATCCCCCCGCACTGGCAGGCCTGGCTGCCCGCAGGCTTGTTCTTCGCCTCCGTCACTGTATTTCAGGTGCTCTGGGCGCTGGGTGCCTGGACGCGACCCAGCGGGCCACTGCTGGGCGCCGGGATACTCATCAACGGCGGGTGCGCGGTTTTGTGGGTCTGGTCGCGCACTGCGGGGGTACCTTTCGGCCCGCATGCCGGCGAACCGGAACTCGTTGGTGCCGCCGACATCTGCGCGCTACTACTGCAGTGCTACGTGGTGATGGGTGCAGCCTGGGCCTGGCTTCGGATCTACCGCCAGGAGTCGGTGTCGCGGGTGGGAAGCGTGCTGGTGCTGCTCGGCGCCAACGGGGTCATCGTCACCGCGGTGGTCGCGGGTGTGGCCTCCAGCCTGGTCGACCCCGACCACCACGCACCGGCGGAGGCACAAAGCGGGATACACACACCGCATCCCGGCCACGACCACGAGGCTCCGACGTCAGCACCGGTCATCGATCAGTCCGCAACGGTCAGCGTGGCGCCGACACCGCCCGTCCACGATGACGGTGCTGCTCACCACCACGATGAATGAGCCGGCTCGCCGGTCTGGAACACTGACCGGGTGGATACGGGGGCTGCGGCGAAACTGACTTCGGCGAAACTGACTTCGGCGAAACTGACACTGTCCAGTCTGGGCGCGGCGAGCACCGTCACCGGTTCCAAGCATCTGCTGGAGTGTGACGGTCGCCGAATCCTGGTGGACT
>NZ_JBILVF010000001.1:0-90847 GCF_044370595.1 Mycobacterium sp. | reverse complement strand
AAGCCGTCCTGGAGGATCCCTACATCCTGCTGGTCAGCTCCAAGGTCTCGACGGTCAAGGACCTGCTTCCGCTGCTGGAGAAGGTCATTCAGTCCGGCAAGCCGCTGCTGATCATCGCCGAGGACGTTGAGGGTGAGGCGTTGAGCACCCTGGTCGTCAACAAGATCCGCGGCACCTTCAAGTCCGTCGCGGTCAAGGCTCCGGGCTTCGGTGACCGTCGCAAGGCGATGCTGCAGGACATGGCCATCCTCACCGGCGGCCAGGTCATCAGCGAAGAGGTCGGTCTGTCCCTGGAGACCGCCGACGTCTCGCTTCTCGGCCAGGCCCGCAAGGTCGTCGTCACCAAGGACGAGACCACCATCGTCGAGGGTGCCGGTGACTCCGAGGCCATCGCCGGTCGGGTCGCCCAGATCCGCAGCGAGATCGAGAACAGCGACTCCGACTACGACCGCGAGAAGCTGCAGGAGCGTCTGGCCAAGCTGGCCGGCGGTGTTGCGGTGATCAAGGCCGGAGCGGCCACCGAGGTTGAGCTCAAGGAGCGCAAGCACCGCATCGAGGACGCGGTGCGCAACGCCAAGGCCGCCGTCGAGGAGGGCATCGTCGCCGGTGGTGGCGTGGCTCTGCTGCAGTCGGCTCCGGCGCTCGATGAGCTGTCGCTGACCGGTGATGAGGCGACCGGCGCGAACATCGTTCGCGTGGCGCTCGAGGCACCGCTGAAGCAGATCGCCTTCAACGCCGGGCTGGAGCCGGGCGTTGTCGCCGAGAAGGTTCGCAACTCGCCCAGTGGTACCGGCCTGAACGCCGCCACCAACGAGTACGAGGACCTGCTCGCCGCCGGCGTCGCCGACCCGGTCAAGGTCACCCGCTCGGCGCTGCAGAACGCGGCATCCATCGCGGCGCTGTTCCTGACCACGGAGGCCGTCGTCGCCGACAAGCCGGAGAAGGCGACGGCACCCGCCGGCGACCCGACCGGTGGCATGGGAGGCATGGACTTCTAAGTCCTGCATACGAAAAAGCCCGGGCCCTGGCGGCCCGGGCTTTTTCTATCGCCAGTGTGGCCGATGCAGCTATTCCGGCGGATTCATCTGCATAGGGCGCACATTCGGCGCTAGACGGCCGGGGCGGTGCGGCGGCCGCGGATCAGCCGGCCCGGCCGGGCCGCCGTCGGCACCCCGTTCTGCGCGATCACCTCGCCGGAGACGATCGTGGCCACGTAGCCGTCGGCGGTCTGGTCCAGCCGACGCCCGCCGGCGGGCAGGTCGTAGGTGATCACCGGCTTGTGCAGGGTCAGCCCGGCGTGGTCGATCACATTGAGGTCGGCCTTGTAGCCGACGGCGATGCGGCCGCGGTCGGCCAGGCCGGCCACCTGCGCGGGCACCGAGGTCAGTTGGCGCACCGCCTCACCCACCGACAGCCGCCCGGAGGACCGGTCGCGGGCCCAGTGCGCCAGCACGAAGGTGGGATAGCTGGCGTCGCAGATCATCCCGTAATGCGCGCCGCCGTCACCGAGGCCCAGCACCACGTCGTCGCGGCGCATCAACTCGCCGACGGTATCCAGCGAGTTGTTTTCGAAGTTGGCCAGCGCCACCAGCATCATGGCGTGCCCGTCCTCATCGAGAAGCCGGTCGTAGGCCTCCTCCATCGGGCTGACCCCGCGGGCCTTGGCGCGTGCGGCGATGCTGTGCTCGGGTGCCGGCTCGTAGTCGGCCGGCTCGGTCATCGGGAACATCCACTCCCAGGACTGTGCGAAGTACATGAACGGATGACCCTGGCCCGGCTTGTCCGCCAGAATCCGTTCCCGCACCTGCGGCTTGCGCATCTCAACCACCCGCTGCGCCAGCGGAAGGTCGGCGATCTCCCGGTAGCTGGGGTACAGCGCGAACGGGTTGGCGGTCAGTTCCAGCCCGATCACCAACCCGATCGGCCGGGCGAACACCTGCGCGGTGATATTGGCGCCGGATGCGTTGAACTTCTCGATCATGGTCACCGCGCCCGGCCAGATCGGCGCGCCGGAGTTACCCGTGGTCAGCGTGAAGGTCACGGCCAGTCCCGCATCAGTGGCGGCTTCGAACACTTCCTGCAGCACACCTTCGTAGCCACCGGCTGCGATGTCGGGAATGAACTGCAACAGCCCACCCCCGGCGTCAGCCACGCCGTTGGCAATCGCCGAGATCTCCTCGTAGGCGGCGCCGTAGGTCGGAATCGGTGCCCCGCTTCCGGTCTTGTGAAATGCGAAGCGCGACGACGAAACACCCAGCGCCCCAACCTCGATGGCTTCGGCGGCCAGTTTGCGCATCAACGCGAGATCCTCGGGGGTGGCCGGTTCACGGTCGGCGCCACGTTGACCCATGACGTACACCCGCAACGGCGAATGCGGCAGATACGCGGCCACATCGATATCGCGGCGACGACCCTCCAACGCATCCAGGAACTGCGGGAAGGTCTCCCAGTCCCAGGGCAGCCCGTCGGTCATCACCACACCCGGGATGTCCTCCACACCGGCCATCACGTCGACGAGGACGTCATGGTCGGCGGGGCGGCACGGGGCGAATCCGACCCCGCAATTGCCCATCAGCGCGGTGGTGACCCCGTGCGACGACGACGGTGCCATCCGGTCCGACCAGATCGCCTGCCCGTCGTAATGGGTGTGCAGGTCGACGAAGCCGGGGGTGACGAGCAGGCCGGTGGCGTCGATTTCCCGCGCCCCTGCACCGTCCACGGTGCCCACCGCCACGATCACGCCGTCGGCGACGGCGACATCGCCGGGAAAGGGTTCGCCGCCGAGTCCGTCGACGATTCTGCCGTTGCGGATGACCAAGTCGTAGCTCATGGATCGAGGTTACGTCTCCAGTAGCGTCGAAGGGATGACGGATGCTGCCCGCGCAATCCTGCGCGACTCCTTCACCAGGCTCATCGAGCACGTCGACGAACTCACCAACGACCTCAGCGACGAGGTCGCCTTCTACCGACCCACGACAGTGTCGGGACAGCAGGCCAACAGCATCGCCTGGCTGATCTGGCACAGCGCCCGTATCACCGACGCCCAACTCGCCCACATCGCCGCGATCGAACAGGTGTGGTTCCGCGACGGCTGGGTGGACCGGTTCGCCTTGGACCTCCCTCGGGACGCCCATGGCTACGGCCACACCCCCGACGAGGTCGGCAAGGTGCGTGCTCCCGGAAATCTGCTCAAGGGCTACTACCATGCGGTGCACAGGATGTCGCTGGAGTACGTTGCCGGCGTCACCGATGAAGAACTCGCCCGCATCGTCGATGAGAACTGGAATCCGCCCGTGACCGCGAGTGCCCGACTGGTCAGCATCATCGACGACTGCGCCCAGCATCTGGGCCAAGCGGCCTACCTACGGGGGATCGCACCCTGAATTTCAACGGTATCGACAGGGCACTGGTGGGCTGGCCGATGATCGGCCTACCGCTGATGGTCCTGCTCGGCATGGGGGTGCGCGGCGGTGCGACACCGGTGGACGCGTGGCTGCAGCAGGCTCACGGCACCCCGCTGAGTTCACTGCTGGTGTTCACCGACTACCGCACCGCGCAGGCACTGCTGATCACCTCACTGGTGGTGTCGCTGTACCGGCGGTTGTGGGCGTTGCTCCCGCTGATCGTGGTGTTGCCGCTGATCGCGGTGGCGGCCAGTTCGGTGCTCAAGCCGGTGTTCGGCCGGATGAAGGAACAGGGATTGGCCTATCCCAGCGGACACACCACGGTGATGGTGGTGCTGCTCGGCGTGCTGATCCTCGCTGTCGGGGTCCGGCGGTGGCTGATCTGGGCCGCGGCGGCGTTCGCCGTGCTGGGGATCCTCGGCCAGTCGGTGACCTACCACTACTTCACTGACGGCGTGGGTTCGGTACTGCTGGGCACATCGCTGGTGTGTCTTGCCGTCGCCGCTTTGCGATGGGCGCGGCGGCGTACCCGTGGTTGGCTGCGCCTACGCCTGTGACTTGCCCGGGCCGTCGAGCATCCGGTGCAGGTAGGAGAACGCCAGCGCCGACTTGAATGCCGTCTGGGCATTGTCCGCCGCCCCGGCATGCCCGCCCTCGATGTTCTCGTAGTACCACACCGGCTTGCCGCGTTCTTCCAGTGCGGCGGTCATCTTGCGGGCATGCCCGGGGTGCACCCGATCGTCGCGCGTCGATGTGGTGATCAGCACCGGGGGATAGCGGTCCTCTGTGCTGATGTTCTGATACGGCGAGTACTTGCTGATGAAGGCCCAGTCCTGCGGATCGTCCGGGTCGCCGTATTCGGCCACCCAGGAGGCGCCTGCCAGCAGCAGGTGGAAGCGTTTCATGTCCAGCAGTGGCACCTGGCACACCAGAGCGCCGAACAACTCCGGGTACCTGGTGAGCATGATGCCCATCAGGAGCCCGCCGTTGCTGCCGCCCTGAGCACCCAGTTGGGTGGGAGTGGTGATCCCGCGCTGCACGAGATCGGTTGCCACAGCGGCGAAGTCCTCAGCGACTTTATGCCGGCCCTCCCGCATCGCCTGGGTGTGCCAACCCGGCCCGTATTCCCCGCCGCCACGGATGTTGGCCAGCACGTAAGTGCCGCCGCGGGTCAGCCACAGCCTGCCCAACACACCGCCGTATCCCGGTGTTTGAGACACCTCGAAGCCGCCGTAACCAGCCAGGAGGGTCGGTCCGGCCGGATGGCCGCTGCGCGGACCCACCACGAAGTAGGGCACCTGGGTTCCGTCATCGGAGGTCGCGAAATGTTGGGCGACTTCCAGATCGGCGGCATCGAAGAAGGCGGGTGCCTTCTTTATCGGGCTGAGTATGCCGTCGGCCGTGCCGTGCAGCAGTGTCGACGGCGTGAGGAATCCGCTCGAGTCCAGGAATATCTCGTCGCCGGTGTCATCAGCGGCCACGATCACGGTGTTGGTGTTCTTCTCCACGCCCCGGACCGGTTCCCGGGTCCACGATCCAGGTGTGACGATTTCCACGTTGCTGGCAACGTCGGCCAGGGTGACCATCAGTAGCCGGTCTTTCGTCCAGGCGTACTGGTGCAGACAGGTGTGCTGATCGGGTTCGAAGACCACTGCTAATTCCGCTGTGCCGGCCAGGAATTCGTTGTAGTCAGCGGCCAGGAGCGAACCGGCGGTGAAGTCGGCGGTGCCGGTGTGCCAGTCGGTCCTCAACTCGATCAGCAGCCAGTCCCGGTGCACCGAGATCGTCGCATCGGTGGGTGCATCGATGCGGATGAGCTCACCGGACCGCAGTTCGTATCGCTCGTCGTTGAAGAAGTCGATCGCCCGGTAGATCACCGTCCGTTCGTAACCGGGTGTCCGGTCCACGCCCGCCACGACGGTGACGTCGCTCTGCGCGCCGGTGAACAGCGTCTGTGCCTCGGCGAGCGGTTGGCCTCTGCGCCAGCGCTTCACCAGTCGCGGATAGCCGGAGTCGGTCAGCGAGTCGGGCCCGAAGTCGGTTCCGGCCAGCAGAGTGTCTGTGTCTTCCCAGGTGACTCGGGATTTGGCCTCGGGAAGCTCAAAGCCACCGGACACGAAACACCTTGTCTGCATATCGAATTCACGAACCACCGATGCGTCGGATCCGCCGCGGGACAGCGAGATCAAGGCCAGTGAGTGGTCGGGTTCGATGACATCCGCCCCCGCCCACACCCAGTTCTCGCCATCGGTGCGGGCCAACTCGTCGACGTCGACGATCACCTCCCACGTCGGATCGTCAGTGCGATAGCTCTCCAGCGTGGTCCGCCGCCACAGACCCCTGGGATTGGCGGCATCCCGCCAGAAGTTGTAGAGATACCTACCGCGCCGGCGCACGTAAGGGATGCGGGTATCGGTGTCGAGGACCTCCAGTGCCTCGGCGCGCATCCGTTCGAAGTTTTCGTCACTGAACTCGGCGATGGTGGAGGAGTTGCGCTGCCGCACCCAGTCCAGAGCCTCCTCGCCGTCGATATCTTCCAGCCACAGGTACGGGTCGTCATCGGCCATGCCGCCAAACCTATCTGAGCGGTAGTGTGAGCTGCGTTACATCTCGCCGTGGAAGGAAGTCGCCGAATGACCGTTTACGCACGTCCAGGTGCTGCCGATGGGTTGATGTCCTTCCCGAGTCGCTATGAGAACTTCATTGGCGGCCAGTGGGTCGCCCCGGCGGGAGGCGACTACTTCGAAGCGCTGTCCCCGGTTAACGGCCAGCCGTTCTGCGATGTGGCCCGAGGTACCGCCGCGGACATCGAGATGGCTTTGGACGCCGCGCACGCCGCCGCCCCGGCTTGGGGTAAGACCTCGGTGGCCGAGCGTGCGGTGATCCTCAACATGATCGCCGACGTGATCGAGGCCAACCTGGCGAAGTTGGCACTCGCTGAGTCCTGGGACAACGGCAAGCCGATCCGCGAAACGCTCAACGCCGACATCCCCTTGGCGGTAGATCACTTCCGTTACTTCGCCGGTGCGATCCGGGCACAGGAGGGATCGCTCTCGGAGATCGACGATGACACGGTGGCCTACCACTTCCACGAGCCCCTCGGGGTGGTGGGCCAGATCATCCCGTGGAACTTCCCGATCCTGATGGCGGTGTGGAAGCTGGCACCCGCACTGGCGGCCGGTAACGCTGTCGTGCTCAAACCCGCCGAGCAGACCCCGGCCTCAATCATGTACCTGATCTCCCTGATCGCCGACCTGCTGCCGCCCGGAGTTGTCAACGTGGTCAACGGATTCGGGGTGGAGGCTGGTAAACCGCTGGCCTCCAGCAACCGGATCGCAAAGATCGCCTTCACCGGCGAGACCACCACCGGACGGCTGATCATGCAGTACGCCAGCCAGAACCTGATCCCGGTGACCCTGGAACTGGGCGGCAAAAGCCCGAACATCTTTTTCTCCGATGTCATGGCGGCCGCCGACGACTACCAGGACAAGGCGCTGGAGGGGTTCACCATGTTCGCCCTCAACCAGGGTGAGGTGTGCACCTGCCCGTCGCGGTCGCTGATCCAGGCCGACATCTACGACGAGTTCCTGGCGCTGGCCGCGATCCGCACCAAGGCCGTCCGCCAGGGCGACCCCCTGGACACCGAAACGATGATCGGTGCGCAAGCTTCCAACGATCAGCTCGAGAAGATCCTGTCCTACCTCGAAATCGGGAAAAGCGAAGGCGCGACGATCATCACCGGGGGTGAGCGTGCCGACCTCGGCGGCGACCTCTCCGGCGGCTATTACGTGCAGCCCACCATCTTCGCCGGGCACAATTCGATGCGGATCTTCCAGGAGGAGATCTTCGGTCCGGTGGTCGCGGTCACATCCTTCACCGACTACGACGACGCCATCCGCATCGCCAACGACACCCTCTACGGTCTGGGTGCGGGGGTATGGAGCCGCAACGGCAGCGTCGCCTACCGCGCCGGTCGTGACATCAAAGCCGGCCGGGTGTGGACCAACTGCTACCACCAGTACCCCGCTCACGCGGCCTTCGGCGGCTACAAGCAGTCCGGCATCGGCCGGGAGAACCACAAGATGATGCTCGACCACTATCAGCAGACCAAGAACCTGCTGGTGTCCTACAGCGACAAGGCCGTGGGGTTTTTCTGATGAGCGCTTGCGCGAAGAGCATTGGGTTCTGATGAGCGCTTGCGCGAAGAGCATTGGGTTCTGATGAGCGCTTGCGCGAAGAGCATTGGGTTCTGATGAGCGCTTGCGCGAAGAACATTGGGTCCTGATGAGCGCTCCGCCGCGGGTGCTGATCACCGCCGCCGCGGCGGAACTGCTGCGCCGCTTGCAGGACCGCCACGGCCCGGTGATGTTCCACCAGTCCGGTGGATGTTGC
This sequence comes from Mycobacterium sp., assembly GCF_044370595.1. GTDB lineage: Bacteria > Actinomycetota > Actinomycetes > Mycobacteriales > Mycobacteriaceae > Mycobacterium. The sequence goes on along the minus strand of NZ_JBILVF010000001.1, from coordinate 83,051 downwards.
GACGGCTCCTCCCCGATGTGCTACCCGCTGGGGGAGTTCATCGTCGGTGACCGCGACGTACTGCTCGGCGTGGTGGTCGACACCCCGGTCTGGATCTCCGGTCCGCAGTTCGAAACCTGGAAGCACACCCAGTTGCTGATCGACGTCGTCGCGGGCCGAGGCGGGGGCTTCAGCCTGGAAGCCCCGGAGGGGGTCCGGTTTCTCAGTCGGGGCAGGGCCTTCACCGTCGCCGAGATCGCGGTGCTGGCGGGGGACCCCGTACTGACGGGCGCGGACTACGAACGGGGTGCGCGACCGCCCGACCGTCCCGACGTGGTGGTCGGCGAGGCCTACCCCGGTGAGGTCTGCCAAATACCTGTTCGGCACGCCGACGCGGGTCCCCCGTAGCAACGCGCGCAGCCCGTATCGTCGCCAACCGTGATACCCCTGCCCAGGGCATGGCTGCTCACAAGCGCGTTGCTCCTTGGCTGCGTCGCGGGTCAACTCGCCGCGGTCGCCGCCAAGATGTTGGTCGACGCCACCATCCGCCCCGACCTCGTCGTCGCGTTGGTCGTCGGTGTGCCCAGCGTCATCGGGGTACTGCTGATCCTGTGCTCCGGACGTCGGTGGGTCACTACCGCCGGAGCGTTCGTCCTGGCGATGGCACCCGGTTGGCTGTCGGTTCTTTTGCTGATGCAGGTGGTGTCGGTTGACTGACACTGCCTCGCCGATCACCGAACCGCATCTGACGCCGATGTTCGCCACCGGAGCACAGCCGGTCCTCTCGCCGAACACCGAACCCAACCCCGCCCCGATCTTTGACACCGGTCCGCATCCGGATCCGCTGCACACCGCCGCACAAGCCCCTGCGGTTGAGGATGAGTCCGATGGCTGGGCGACCGCGGAGTGGGACTCCGATGAGTGGCGGGCCGCAGAGTGGCGGCACCCAGACCCTGAATCGGTCGCTGGGGCCGACGAAGCTGGGGCCGACCAAGCTGGGGCCGACCAAGCTGGGGCTCCGCAACTCGAATCCGCTTCGGACGGTGTCGATCCCGACCTTAACCTCGCCCTCGACGCGATCGAGGGTGAGCCGCAAGCCTCGGTCCATCAGGCCTTCAGTGAGCTCGACACCGTCGACACCGACGCCTTCCTGCGTGCGGTCACCGGGCACGTGCAACCGGCGGCCGTCCCGGCGCATCCCGTTGTCGTTGCTGGCAGCTACCAGTTCGTGAAGCGGTGGAAGTTCGCGTTGATCGTCGCCGGTGTCTGGGTGCTGGCCGCCGCCGTCGGCTTGGGCTTCTACTACTGGTGGTACACGGCCTTGACCAAGACCATCCCGGTCTTCGGCATTCTGTTGTACCTGGCGGTGTGCATGGTTGCGAGCCTGCTGGTCTCGATGGTGCCGAACCGCCCCCAGATCACCGCGCTGGCGATCGCACTGATGGCCGCGCCACTGGCGTCGACTGCTGCTGCAGCGGTGCTGCACGGCGCCTACTACTTCGAGTGGATCGCCCGGCCGGTCATCGGCTGAACGAGTCGGCCGATCTGGGTGCCTCGATCGGGCTAGGGTAGGCCCGTGACTCACTATGACGTTGTCGTCCTCGGTGCCGGCCCCGGCGGATACGTCGCTGCGATCCGCAGTGCACAGCTCGGCCTGAACACCGCCATCATCGAGCCCAAGTACTGGGGCGGGGTGTGCCTCAACGTGGGCTGCATCCCGTCCAAGGCGCTGCTGCGCAACGCTGAGCTGACCCACATCGTCACCAAGGAGGCCGCGACCTTCGGCTTCTCCGGGCAGGTCACCGCCGACTTCGGTCCCGCGTTCGACCGTAGCCGCAAGGTTGCCGAGGGCCGCGTCGCCGGCGTGCACTACCTCATGAAGAAGAACAAGATCACCGAGATCCACGGCTACGGCCATTTCACCGACGCCAACACGATCGCGGTTCAACTCAACGAAGGCGGGACCCAGACCGTCACATTCTCCAACGCGATCATCGCGACCGGCAGCAGTACCAGACTCATCCCGGGCACCTCGCTGTCGAGAAACGTGGTCACCTACGAGGAGCAGATCCTCGACCGGGACCTACCGCGGTCGATCGTCATCGCCGGGGCCGGTGCGATCGGCATGGAGTTCGCCTACGTGATGGTCAACTACGGCGTCGACGTCACCATTGTGGAGTTCCTGCCGCGCGCGCTCCCCAATGAGGACGCCGAAGTCTCCAAGGAGATCGAGAAGCAGTACAAGAAACTCGGCGTCAAGATCCTCACCGGCACCAAAGTGGAGTCCATCACCGACGACGGGTCCACCGTCACGGTGGTCGTCAGCAAGGACGGCGCGAGCCAGGAACTCAAGGCCGATAAGGTGATGCAGGCCATCGGCTTCGCGCCGAACGTATCCGGTTTCGGTCTGGAGAACACCGGCGTGGCGCTGACCGATCGCGGCGCCATCGCCATCGACGACTACATGCGCACCAATGTGCCGCATATCTACGCCATCGGTGACGTCACCGCCAAGCTGCAACTGGCACATGTCGCCGAGGCGATGGGCGTCGTGGCCGCCGAAACCATCGGCGGCGCCGAGACCATGGCACTGGGTGACTACCGGATGATGCCGAGGGCGACCTTCTGCCAGCCCCAGGTCGCCAGCTTCGGGCTCACCGAGGAGCAGGCGAGGGCAGAGGGCTACGACGTCAAGGTCGCGAAGTTCCCATTCACCGCCAACGGCAAAGCGCACGGATTGGCCGACCCCACCGGGTTCGTGAAGGTGATCGCCGACGCCAAATACGGCGAACTGCTGGGTGCGCACCTGATAGGACCGGACGCTTCGGAGTTGGTTGCCGAGCTGACCTTGGCGCAGAAATGGGATCTCACGGTCAACGAACTCGCCCGCAACGTGCACATCCACCCGACGTTGTCCGAAGCACTGCAGGAATGCTTCCACGGCCTCGCCGGCCACATGATCAACTTCTGAGACGAGCCGCGTGAGATCAGTGGTCGTCGCCGCCATCGGCGGTCTGCTGCTCGGACACATCCTGTGGTTGCTTGGGATCACCCTGGCGACCGACTCGGGGTCGCGCTCCACCATCGTGTTGATGCTATCGGTGATCTTTCTGGCCGCCGCCGGGTACGCCATCTACCGGGCGTGGCAGTACTACCAGCGTCAACAGTGGACGCCTGCCGCATTCCTCGGGGGGCTGTCGGTGTCGCCGGTGATTTTGACGCTCGTCGTGCTCGGCGTCACCTACCTCTAGCTGGGAGCATCCCTGAGCGGCCTGCTGTGCCGGAGTTTTAGTCGGGGAAGTCCATCGGTACCCGCAGGGTGGCCAAAATCCCGGCAATGGTGTCGTAATGGCCTGTCAGCGCGCAGAATTCGATGATCTGCTCGCGGGTCAAATGCGCCGACAGCGCCGAGAAAGTCTCGTCGGTCAGATCCCGGTCAGTGACGAACTCATCGACCGCCTGAAGCAGCACGCGCTGCCGGCCGGTCAGGCCTTCAGCCTGGGGCCCCTCGAACACCCTTGCCTGCAGCGCGTCATCGACTCCGCGGGAGCGGGCAAGCCGGCGGTGCTGTTGCAGCTCGTACTGCGAACCCCGAAGATGCCCCACCCGCAGGATCACCAGTTCGGTCTCGGTCTTGGGCAGCTTGCCTTTGTTCAACAACTGACCGGCATACGGCAGAAAGGCCAGGAACAGCATCTTGTGCTGACCAAGAGTCTCGAACAGGTGCATGTGCGGCGCCCGGATGGACCGGGCCGCGATCCGGGAGATGATCCAGTTGATCAGGCCGAGTTCACGGCGACCGCCGGGGGGAATGCGCGCAATCTGACTCATCATGTCTCCTTCACCAGGTACGGCGACACCGTGCTGCGGTGTTCGTTGATGTCGAGGGCGCGGCCCAACGCGGGAAAGGCGCGCTGCGGGCAGTTGTCCCGTTCGCAGACCCGACAGCCGGAGCCGATCGGGGTCGCATTGTCTGAGGACAGGTCCAAGCCGCGAGAGTAAACCAGCCGATTGGCTTGGCGCACTTCGCAACCCAGCCCGATCGCGAAGGTTTTACCTGGCTGGCCGTAGTGAGATGCGCGCCGCTCCACCGTTCGTGCGACCCACATGTAGCTGCGCCCGTCGGGCATCTGGGCTATCTGCACGAGGATTTTTCCGGGGTGGGCGAAGGTCTCGTAGACATTCCACAGCGGGCAGGTGCCGCCGGACGAGGAGAAGTGGAACCCCGTGGCAGACTGCCGTTTTGACATGTTGCCCGCTCGGTCGACTCGGACGAAGGAGAACGGCACACCGCGCATCGAGGGCCGCTGCAGAGTGGAGAGTCGGTGACAAATCGTCTCGTAGCTCACCTGGTAGAAAGCCGACAGCCGTTCGATGTCGTAACGGAAGTCTTCGGTGACATCATGGAACTGGCGGTAGGGAAGCACGGTGGCGGCGGCGAAGTAGTTGGCCAGTCCCAGCCTAGCGAGCCTGCGGGATTCGTCACTGGTGAACTTGCCGTCGGTGACCATCGTGTCGATGAGGTTGCCGACTTCCAGGTAGGCCAGTTCGGCGGCCATCTTGAAGGCGCGCTGACCCGCGGAGAGGTGGGTGGAGATCTCCAAGGTCTTGGACGCGGGGTGGTAGCGGTGCAGGACGGTGTCGCCGAGGTCGATACGCCGGACGATCCGCACCCCGTGCACCTCGCTGAGCCGCCGGGACAGCTCGGTCCGCAGTTCGCCGCCGTGCATCCGCACCCGCGCGGTCATATCTTCAGCGGCGGTGTCGAGTTCGTGCAGATAGTTCTGCCGTTGGTAGAAGTAGTCGCGCACCTCTTCATGGGGCATCGTGATGGACCCAGTGCCGCTGCCCCCGGTGCTGAGGTTGAACCGATCCTCGGTGGCTTCGGCGAGTTGGGTGGACGTGATCCGGTAGCGGCGGTGCAGGTTCACCATTGCCCGTGCGATCGACGGATGTGCGTTGACCATGTCCACGATCTCTGGTGAATCAATGTCGGCGTCGAGGTCCCGGTCGTACATGACCTCCCTTAACTCGGCCACCAATCGGGTGTCGTCCTGGGAGGCGAAAAACGTCGCATCAACCCCGAACACCTCGGTTATGCGCAGCAGGACGGCGACTGTCAGTGGCCGCACATCGTGTTCGATCTGGTTGAGGTAACTCGGCGAGATTTCCAGCATCTGGGCCAGCGCTGCCTGGCTGAACCCGCGTTCGCTCCTCAGCTGGCGCACCCGCGAGCCGACGAAGGTCTTCGGCATCTGCCCAGCGTACCGGCGTGTGAAGGCGACGTTGGCAGCGTTGACATCTCCGCCGCCCCGGTTGGTTTCCAGATGCCCGTTTGGCATGATCCCGAAGGTGGGCACCAACCTGACTGAGAGCAGCGGTCTGGCAAAGACGTTGATGCCTGTGCCTGATCCGCACCCCGACGTGTTTGACCGGCAGTGGCCGCTGCGCCCCGCCGACGTCGATCGGCTTGGCCGGCTCCGGATGGATGCCGCAACGCGACACATCATGGACATCGGCCAGGATCACCTGCGCGAGATGGGGCACAACGACACCCATCCGCTGTGGATCGTCCGGCGCACGATGGTGGACATGATCCGGCCCATCGAGTTCCAGGACACGTTGCGCCTGCGCCGGTGGTGTTCCGGTGCATCCAACCGGTGGTGTGAGATGCGGGTGCGCATCGACGGCCGCAAAGGTGGCCTCATCGAAACCGAGGCGTTCTGGATCAATTTCAACCGTGAGACTCAGACCCCAGCCCGGATCGCCGACGACTTCATGGAAGCGCTGCTGAAGACCACCTCCGTCGACCGGGTGCGGTGGAAGTCCTATCTGAAGCCGGGGTCACGGGAGGACGCCGACGAGATCCGCGAATTTCCGATCCGGGTCAGCGACATCGATCTGTTCGACCACGTCAACAACTCGGTGTACTGGAAAGTCGTCGAGGAGTTCCTTGCTCCGCACCCCGAACTGCTCGAGGCTCCACTGCGGGTGGCGATCGAGCACGATGCCGCCATCGCCTACGGCGAGAAACTGGAAATTCTGCTCCACGTCTATCCCGCCGGCTCCACCGACGAATTCGGACCCAAACTCACCGACCGCACTGTTAGAACGCTCACATACCTCGTCGGTGACGAGGTCAAGGCGCTCGCGGCGATCTTTCCGCTGTGAGTCGCCGCGGATCGGCCCCACTGCGGTTGACCTGCGCAATCAACTGAGGGCTGACGACGGGCCCGCAACACCGGCAGCCGATCTTCGCAATCTTTGCAAGTTAACGGCGCTGAGTTGCCAAAGTTGGCAAATGGCAACGTTTTGACCTGCGGATATTCGATGTGTAAGGGTCGCGTTAGCACAGCAGCTAAGGGGGGCAGGGGTTCGCATTCCAGTGCGCGCCCGGTCGATATACGAAGGAGAGATCATGTCGGTTTCCAGCGTCGGCAAGCCCAGGAGCGCGGCGGACATCCAGCGGGACTGGGCCACCAACCCGCGGTGGAAGGGCATCACCCGGACCTATTCCGCCGAAGAGGTCGTCGCGCTGCAGGGCACCGTCGTCGAGGAGCACACCCTGGCCCGCCGCGGCGCGGAGATCCTCTGGGACCAGGTCAACAACTCCGACTTCGTCAACGCCCTTGGCGCGTTGACCGGCAACATGGCGGTCCAGCAGGTCCGGGCCGGATTGAAGGCCATCTACCTGTCCGGGTGGCAGGTCGCCGGCGACGCCAACCTCTCCGGCCACACCTACCCCGACCAGAGCCTTTACCCGGCCAACTCGGTGCCCCAGGTGGTGCGCCGCATTAACAACGCCCTGCTGCGCGCTGACGAGATCGCCGCGGTCGAGGGTGACACCTCGGTGGACAACTGGCTGGTGCCGATCGTCGCAGACGGCGAGGCCGGTTTCGGTGGCGCGCTCAACGTCTACGAGTTGCAGAAGGCGATGATCGCCGCAGGTGTCGGCGGCTCGCACTGGGAGGATCAGTTGGCCTCGGAGAAGAAGTGCGGCCACCTCGGCGGCAAGGTGCTGATCCCCACCCAGCAGCACATCCGCACGTTGACGGCTGCGCGACTCGCGGCGGACGTCGCTGACGTCCCGACTGTGGTGATCGCTCGCACCGACGCTGAGGCCGCCACCCTGATCACCTCTGACGTTGACGAGCGCGACCAGCCGTTCGTCACCGGCGAGCGCACCTCCGAAGGCTTCTATCACATCAAAAACGGCCTCGAGCCGTGCATCGCCCGCGCCAGGGCCTACGCACCGTTCTCCGACCTGATCTGGATGGAGACCGGCACCCCGGACCTGGAACTGGCGGCGAAGTTCGCCGAAGGCGTCAAGTCCGAGTTCCCGGATCAGCTGCTGGCTTACAACTGCTCGCCGTCGTTCAACTGGAAGCAGCACCTCGACGACGCCACCATCGCCAAGTTCCAAAAGGAGCTCGGCGCAATGGGATTCAAGTTCCAGTTCATCACGCTGGCCGGCTTCCACGCGCTGAACTACTCGATGTTCGATCTGGCCTATGGATACGCCCGCAACCAGATGACCGCCTACGTCGAATTGCAGGAGCGCGAGTTCGCCGCCGAGGCGCGCGGGTACACCGCCACCAAGCATCAGCGTGAGGTCGGTGCCGGCTACTTCGACCGGATCGCCACCACGGTCGACCCGAACTCGTCGACCACCGCGCTGGCGGGCTCGACCGAAGAGGGCCAGTTCCACTAAGCGACGGCCAGCTGCCGGGCAGGCGCGAACTCGCACATTTGAGGCACTCGAGTTTGCGTCTGCTCGCGCTAAAGGTCCGGCAGCTCTGGGAGAGAGGGATGCGATGAGTTCAGCTTCGATCGAGCGGGTCGGCGTCATCGGCGCCGGCCAGATGGGCGGCGGGATCGCCGAGGTGTGTGCGCGCGCGGGGGTGGGCGTCACGGTCTTCGAGACCACCGAGGCGTTGGTCACCGCGGGCCGCAACCGCATCGTCAAGTCGTTGGAACGCGGGGTCAGCTCCGGCAAGATCACCGAGCGGGAGCGCGACGGCGCCCTCGATCGGCTGCGGTTCACCACCACGTTGTCGGATCTGGCCGACCGCCAGCTCGTCATCGAGGCGGTGGTCGAGGACGAGAACGTCAAAGCCGGGATCTTCAGCCAGCTGGACGAGATCATCACCGACCCCGACGCGGTCTTGGCCTCCAATACCTCCAGCATTCCGATTATGAAGCTCGGCGCGGCGACCAAGAGCCCCGGCCGGGTTCTTGGGCTGCATTTTTTCAACCCCGTGCCGGTGCTGCCGCTGGTTGAACTGGTCACCACGTTGGCCACCAGCCCACAGGCCGCGGCCCGAACCGAGCAATTCGCCGAGTCGGTGCTGGGTAAGCAGGTCGTCCGCTGCTCGGACCGGTCGGGGTTCGTGGTCAACTTCCTGCTGGTGCCCTACTTGCTGTCTGCGATCCGGATGGTCGAGTCCGGGGTGGCCACCGTCGAGGATGTCGACAAGGCGGTGGTTGCCGGGTTGTCGCACCCGATGGGCCCGCTGCGGCTGTCCGATCTGATCGGCCTGGACACCTTGAAGTTGATCGCCGACAAGATGTTCGATGAGTTCAAAGAGCCCCACTACGGCCCGCCCCCCCTGTTGTTGCGGATGGTGGAAGCCGGACGGTTGGGCAAGAAATCCGGGCAGGGCTTCTACACGTACTGATGTGCCTGCTGACCGCTTGGAATGTGCAATCGTCAGGCCAGTTGGGCTACCCTAACGGGTGCGCTTGGACGGGTGAGCCGGCCGGCGGCCGGTGATATTTCTGAAGGGTAGCGGCAGAATGACGAACGTCGACTCGGACCTGACTCCCTACTACGAGGAGTCCCAGTCCATCTACGACGTCTCCAACGACTTCTTCGCGCTGTGGCTCGGCCCCACCATGGGATACACCTGCGGGTACTACGAGCGCGACGATATGAACCTCGAGGAATCCCAGAACGCCAAGTTCGATCTGGCGCTGGGCAAGCTCAACCTCGAACCCGGTATGACGCTGCTCGATGTGGGATGCGGCTGGGGCGGCTGCATGGAACGCGCCGTGGAGAAGTTCGACGTCAACGTTATCGGCATCACGCTGAGCAAGGCGCAGTCTGAGTTCGCCCGGGAGCGGCTGGCCAAGCTGGACACCAACCGATCCATCGAGGTCCGACTGCAGGGCTGGGAGGAGTTCGACGACTCCGTCGACCGGATCGTGAGCATCGGGGCTTTCGAGGCCTTCAAAGCCGAGCGGTATCCGGTGTTCTTCGAACGTGCTTATGACATCCTGCCCAGCGACGGCCGGATGCTGCTGCACACGATCCTGGCGCACACCCAGAAATTCTTCCGGGACAACGGAATCAAGCTGACCATCAGCGATTTGAAGTTCATGCGGTTCATCGGCACCGAGATCTTCCCGGGCGGCCAGTTGCCGGCGGTTGAGGACATCGAAAAACTCGCCGCCGATTCCGGCTTCACTCTGGAGCGCGTCCACCTGCTGCGCCCGCACTACGCCCGGACGCTGGACATGTGGGCGGCGAACCTGGAGGCCAAGCGCGACGAGGCCATCGCCATCACCGACGAGGCGACCTACGACAAGTACATGAAGTACCTGACCGGTTGCGCCGACTTCTTCCGCCGCGGCGTCACCAACATCGGTCAGTTCACCCTGGTGAAGGGCTGAGCCCCGGTCAGGCTTCAGCCACCCGCTTTCGCTCCAGTTCGACGTCGAAATCCGCTGGCGGCCAGGACAAATCCATGGCCGTCAGGGCCTCGATGAGCAGTTCGGTGACCGCCAGTCGGGCATACCACTTCTTGTCGCACGGCAGCACGAACCACGGCGCGTGATCGGTGTTTGTCCGGTCCAGCATGACCTGGTAGGCCTCCTGGTAGCCCGGCCACAGCTTGCGCTCGTCGAGATCTCCAGGGTTGTACTTCCAGAACTTGTCCGGCCGCTGGAGGCGCTCGGTGAGCCGCGCCTTCTGCTCCTCGAGTGAGACGAACATAGCCACCTTGACGATGCTGGTGCCCGCCTCGACGAGTTCGGACTCAAAGGTGTTGATCTCGTCGTAGCGCCCCTCCAGTTCATCGGGCGGCACCAACTCGTGCACCCGGACCACCAGGACGTCCTCATAGTGCGAGCGGTCGAACACGCCGATGTGCCCGGCCCGGGGGAGTGCCTTGTTGATCCGCCAGAGGAAATGGTGTGCGCGCTCCTCCGGGGTGGGCTTGCCGAAGCTGTGGTAGTCGATGCCCATCGGGTTCCCGGCACCGACCACGTGGGTGACGATGCCGCCCTTGCCCGCGGTGTCCATGCCTTGCAGCACGAGCAGCACCGAGCGGTGGTCACCTTCCCGGCCGTTGGCGTAGAGCATCTCCTGCAACTCGGCGAAGTGCTCACCACGCTCAGCGGTGACAGCCTCGGCGTCGTCGCGGTTGCCGGTGAAACCAGGGCTGGTGTTGGTTTCGATCTCGCTGACCTTGTTCCCCGGGCGGAAACGCAGCGCCTCCGAGGGGTGGTGGGTCCACAGGGATTTCTCTCGCAGTGCGGACTTCTCGCGCGAATTCTTCTCGGCCATGGCCGAAGACTAGAGACTAAAGCGTCGTTGCGGGCCGCAATGCGGGGACCTCAGGTGAAGGGTGCGGATCGGACCGAAACCGGTCCAGCGAACCGCCCACTTCGACGATGCCGCACAGCGCGCTCCAGCACAGCATTGTCAGATAGTCGATCAGATCATCGGTGCTCATCCGAGGGTTGGACATCCATGAGTGGGTGGCTTGTTGGACACCGCCGACAATCAGGAACGCCCACGGTTCCACGCCGCGGGTGTCCATGCCCGCGACCTGCATCCGGCGGCGCAGCATGACCGCCAACATCCGGGCGATGATCTGCTCGGAGTCGGCGATCACCTTGTTCTTGCTCGCCGAGGAATTGGCCATCACGAAGCGGTACGGCTCGGGTTCGGCTGCCACGGTGTCGACGTAGACCCGGATGATCTCCCGGGTGAGGTCGTAACCGTCCAGGTTCGACGACAGCGCGGCAGCCATATTCGGGATCAGCGTGGTCTGCGCGAAGCGCATCATCACCGCGGTGGTGAGATCGTTCTTATCGACGAAATAGCGATACAGCACGGTTTTGGACACGCCGATCTCGGTGGCGATCTCGTCCATGCTGACATCACGTCCCTGCCGGCGGATGGCGTCCAGTGCGCCGTCGACCAGCTCGGTTCGCCGTTCCACCTTGTGCTGGTGCCAGCGTCGTTTGCGCCCGTCTGTCTTCGGGGTTTTGGGTGCGATGCCGGGTTTGATGGTGTGCACCATCTCCGGTGCCCCGAGTCCTGACTGAGTCACTTTTGCCGGCTCCATCCCGATCTCCTCGGCTGGAGTCTACCGGCGATGTGCCGGAAAGTTGTGACGGCCGGTCACACTAATCAGCGCTCTGCTGCTGGCGAATAGGGGACAGCCGTCGAGCCGAAATAGCGGATGATGGTGACGTGGCTGCCCAACACCGGCTTGCAACCCATCCGCATCCTCCCGCGGCGCGCGGTTCGTTTGCTGAATCCTTCGTCGGCGCCGACCCGGAGGCGGATGCCGAGCGCGCGCGCAGCCTGCGTCAGATGAAAGCGGTGGCGCTGGGATTCCTCATCGGCGCCACCGTCATCTTCCTGGCCTGCCGATGGGGAATGTCCCAGGGGGGCCCCAGCTGGCTCGGCTACGTCGGCGCCGCCGCCGAAGCCGGCATGATCGGCGCGCTGGCCGACTGGTTCGCCGTCACCGCTCTGTTCCGGCATCCGCTGGGTCTGAAAATCCCGCACACGGCCATCATCAAACGCAAGAAGGACCAGCTCGGCGAAGGGCTCGGAACCTTCGTGCGGGAAAACTTCCTGTCCCCGGAGGTGGTCGAGACCAAGCTGCGGGATGCCGAGATCGCCAGCCGGCTGGGGAAGTGGCTGGCCGAGCCCGACCATGCGGCGCGGGTGGCCGAGGAGGCCGCGACGGTGCTGAGGGTCGGCGTGGAACTACTCAACGACGAGGACATTCAGCAAGCCATCGACCGCACCATCGTCAAGAGGCTCGCCGAGCCGCAATGGGGTCCGCCGGTCGGCCGGGTGCTCAACCAGCTACTGGTGGAGCACCGCCAGGAGGCGCTGATCCAGCTGCTGGCCGATCGGGCCTTCGAATGGGCGCTCAACGCCGGGCCGACCATCGAGCGGGTGGTGCTGCGTGATTCGCCCAGTTGGTCTCCGAAGTTCGTCGACCATCTCGTCGGGGACCGCATTCACCGCGAGCTGATGGACTTCACCGACAAGGTGCGCCGCAACCCCAACCACGAGTTGCGCCAGTCGGCCACCCGCTTTCTGTTCGAGTTCGCCAATGACCTGCAGAACGATCCGTCCACCATCTCCAAGGCCGAGACGGTCAAAGAACAACTCATGGAGCGCGACGAGGTGACCCGCGCCGCGGAAACTGCCTGGAAGACCCTCAAGCGACTGATGCTCGACGGTGTCAACGACCCCTCGAGTGCGCTGCGCGGACGGATCGCGGACTCGGTGGTCCGGATCGGGGAGTCGCTGCGCGATGACGCCGAACTGCGCGACAAGGTCGACGACTGGATCCTGCGCGGAGCTCAGCATCTGGTGACCCAGTACGGCAGCGAGGCCACCACGATCATCACCGAGACCATCGAACGATGGGACGCCGAGGAGGCCAGCCGACGCATCGAGTTGCATGTCGGTCGCGACCTTCAATTCATCCGCATCAACGGGACCGTCGTCGGCGCGCTGGCCGGCCTGGTGATCTATACCGTGGCGCAAATCCTCTTCTGACCTGCGCTAGCTAGTGCTTGCAATTGTTAGCACTAACGGGTACGGTTATCTCATATGCAAACGACAACCGTTCCCGCGAGGAGGCGAATGACGGCTCAAGAGTCAGACCTCGCCGCCGTGGTGAGTAACGCCGCCCAGGACATCGGCAGCTTCATCCGCACCCAGCGGGAGGCCGCCCAGGTCTCGGTACGCCAACTCGCCGAGCGGGCCGGAGTGAGCAACCCCTACCTCAGCCAAATCGAGCGGGGGCTGCGCAAGCCGTCTGCGGAAGTGCTGAGCCAGATCGCCAAGGCGCTTCGGCTGTCGGCGGAAGTCCTCTATGTGCGGGCTGGGATTCTCGAGCCCGGGCAGCCGAGCCAGGTGCACGACGCCATCATCGGTGACGCCGCGATCAGCGAACGGCAGAAGCGCGTCCTGCTCGACATCTACACATCGTTCTGTCAACAGAACCAGGTAGACCCGCTTGCCGATAACGCAGGGGAGCCGCCGGCTGAGTAACGCGGACATCTTTGCGGCATGACTGAAAAACCGAAAGCTCCACGAGAACACCGAAAGGAAAACGGCCCCATGGCTAAGAAGAACAAGAACGAGAACACCATCGAAGATCTCAAGGCTCCGCTGCTAGCTGCGGTCGGTGCTGCTGACCTGGCGCTGGCCACCGTCAATGAGATCGTTATCACGCTGCGCGAGCGCGCTGAGGTCGCCGGCGACCGCATGGACGATCGGCGTGCTGCGCTGACCCGTCTGCAGGAAGAGCTGCCCAAGCGGACCGAGGAGCTGCGCGGTCGGCTCACCACTGACGAGCTGCGCAAGGCGGCCGACGAGTTCCTCGTCGACGCCACCGAGACCTACACCAGCCTGATCGCCCGCGGCGAGGCCGCTCTTGAGCGGCTCAAGGGTCAGCCGGAGTTCAAGGAGGCTGCCGACCGCGTCGAGGGTTACGTCGACCAGGCCGTCGAGCTGACCCAGGAAGCCCTGGGCAACGTCTCGGCGCAGACCCGCGCTGTCGGCGAGCGCGCCGCCAAGCTGGTCGGCGTCGATTTGCCGGCCAAGGATGCCCCGGCCAAGAAGGCCGTCGCCAAGAAGGCCGCTCCGGCCAAGAAGGCTGCTGCCAAGAAGGCCGCTCCGGCCAAGGCTGCTGCCAAGAAGGTCGCCAAGAAGGCTCCGGCCAAGAAGGCTCCGGCCAAGAAGGTCACCCAGAAGTAAGCCTCTAGTTCGACGCTAGGACGAGACCCGCCTACCCTTGGAGCCGTGATGCTTCAAGGTGTGGCGGGTCTCGTTCTTTCTGTCCTGTCCTGGGTGGTGCTGGCGGCCGTCGTGTACGCATTCGTGCACGCCGCGATGCAGCGCCCGGATGCCTACACTGCCGTCGACAAGCTCACCAAGCCGGTGTGGCTGGGCATCCTCGGCGTGTCGGGCCTGCTGTCACTGGTTCTCGGTGTGACGGGGTCGGTGATCGCCGCGGTCGCGGCCGGTGTCTACCTGGCCGACGTGCGGCCCAAACTCCTCGACGTTCAGGGCAAGTCCCGCTGATCGGGAAGCCGATCGCGGCACTCGCCGCGGCAGCGGCCTGCTGCATGACGTATCCGGCCGCCGCGTCGGCGGATGCCGGAACGCCGCCGCCCTACATCGATTCCGTTCGGTGGGTCAGCTACGACGGCCTGCCCACGCTACGGGTCTATCCCACCTCGGCCGGCCGGGACGTCGCCGGTGACTTCGGCAAGACCGGAGCGCAGACGAATGAGGCGTGGGCTGAGGTCCTGGCACTGGCCCCGGACGCCGATACCGCGAGCATGCGCTCCCAGTTCCTGTGCCATTGGCGCTTCGCCGAGTTCGCCGAGCCGGGCAAGTCCAGTTGGGACCTTGAAGCGTGGCGTCCGGCAGTTGATGAGAGCGCCATGGTGCTGGCCGGCTGCAACCCGGGCGGCGCGGAGAAGGGCTGACTGGAGAGCGCTGGCTAGAGCCCTGCGAAGCAGGGATCCTGCGCGGCGTTGGGGATCGTCGCGTCACGCGTGATGAAGCGCGCCGTCACCCCGCTGTCGGTGACTCCCACGCTTTCGGCTCGGATTCCCATTGGCAGATTCTTGGTCAGCTGGTCGGTGAACGCGTCCAGCGCGGGCTGCACCGTCTCGCGGGGCAGGGTGAAGCCGAGGCCGGTCACTTGCAGCACCTGCAAGGCCAAGCCGTCGGCGGCCACCTCCGGCTTGATCGTGACGGTTCCCAGTGGCCCCACCACCTCCAGCGTGCCCGCAGCCGGGTCGGGGGTGACACCGCTGACCAGACCGCCGATCAGCGGGATCATGCCGGAGACTGTCTGCTGAATTCCCTCCGACGACCAGGTGATGTCGGCGTCCAGCGCGCCGAGGGTGCCCGCTGAGTCCGCGCTCTGGTTCATCCGGACATCATCGAGGCGCAGCTGCAATTTCATCCCCTTGGCTTCCCGGATCTGGTTGCCCGCGGTTTCCACGCGCATATCCCGGTAGTGGTGGGTGAAATGTTGCAGCAGGAACGGCCGCACCCCGAACGATGCGGTCGCGCTGTCCTGCACCACACAACTGACCGCTTTGGCGACGATCGAGTTGGCGCGGTGCCGCGCGTAGAACTCCCCGCCCAATAAGGCCGCCAACGCCAGCGCCACCACGATGACCAGCGCCAGTGCCACCGACAGCGGGTCACCGAATAGTCCGCGGCGAGGTTCCTCTGGTTCGACCGGGCGCGGGATGTACTGGGTGGGCGGTTCGTCGTAACCCTGTGTCGGTGGTCCCTGTGTCGGTGGTCCCTGTGCCGGGACTGCGGCCGGTGGTGGCGATGGGTGAGGCGGCAAACTCTGTCCCGGGTACTGGGGCGGGCCCGGGTACTGGGGCGGGCCCGGGTACTGGGGACCTGGGGGTTGACCCGGGGGCGGGATCGTCACTCGGCCGATTGTGCCTTACGAATCGCGGCTGAGGCGATTGCGCAGCACGCCAACCGTCTCGCGGATTGCCGGGAGGCCGCCCAGATCCAGATCGCACACCACCAGTTGCGGGTCGGGGCCCGCTGCGGCGAGTATCTCTCCCAGCGGAGAGGCCACGAGGCTGCCGCCGACTCCGGTGGGAGCTTGGGCCGCCACCTGCGAGCCGGGATAGGCCTGTCCGGCCCCCGCTACGAAACAGCCGGAGTCCAGCGCCCGGGCCCGGGCCAGCAGCGTCCACTGATCGAGCTTCCCGGGGCCGTCCCCCCAGGATGCGCTGACGGTGATGACCTCGGCGCCGCGGTCGGCGAGTTCGGTGTAGAGGTACGGGAAGCGGATGTCGTAGCACAGGGTCACCCCGACACCGGTACCGCCGACGTCGACGACCACCGATTCGCGTCCGGGGGCGACGGTCTGGGACTCGGCGAACCCGAACGCGTCGTACAGGTGGATCTTGTCGTAGCGGGCCTCAACGCCGGCGCCGGTCGCCAGCAGGGTGTTGGTGACCCGACCATCGGGCGTCGGGGTGAACATCCCGGCGAAGACGGTGATCCCGGCGTCGCCGGCTATCCCACGCACGGCATCGGCCCAGCGTCCGTCGATCGGTTCGGCGACCTCGCCCAGGGCCACGCCAAACCGGCACATGGTCGCCTCCGGAAACACCACCAGCCGAGCACCGGCCTCAGCAGCGCGGCGGGTGTAGTCGGCGACGATCGAAAGGTTGGCGGCCGGGTCGGTCCCGGCCTGAATCTGCGCCAGCGCGATTCGCATGGCTGCCTAGGCTAGTCGCCCTCACTCGGCGCCGAGCGTGACGCCGGGGTCACAGAGGGGCAGTGGGGGGTGGGGCAGTGGGGGGTGGGGCAGTGGGGGGTGGGGCGACGCTCGCCCACGGCACAGTCAGCACCCCGTCCCGGGGATTGCCCCGCTGGGCCTCGACCGGAATCCCCTCCGCCCGCAGCCCCGCCAGCATCGCCCGCCACCGGGCCCGCGGCCCGAATACCGACTGCCCTGCTGCCGCCGCCCATGCGCGGTCGGCCGCATCGAGCAGAGCGTGGATCGGTTGGCCGGGAATGTTGTGGTGGATAAGCGCCTTCGGCAAGCGTTCGGCGAGGTCCGACGGCCGCTCGATGGCCTTCGGGTCGCAGGCCAGCGTCAAACTCAGCGGGCCGTCGCGGTCCAGCAGCACCCAACAGCCGCGCCGGCCCACCTCATCGCAGGTGCCGTCCACCAGCAGCCCGCCGGGTGCCAGGTTGTCCAGCATGGTGCGCCAGGCGGCCGCCACCGCCTCCTCGGGGTACTGGCGCAGCACGTTGAACGCCCGCAGCAGAACCGGGTGCAACCCGGCGAGTTCGAAACCGCCGAGCCGGAATTCGGTGCCCGCAGCGGCGTAATCATGTGCCGCGGCAACGCGCTCCGGGTCGATCTCCAGGCCGACCACCCGCACGTCGGGCCGCACCGACCGCAACCGGTCCGCCAACTCCAGGGTGGTGACCGGCAACCGTCCGTAGCCGAGGTCGATCACCACCGGCGTCTCGGCGGCGATCAACGCCGCCAGCACCCGGGGGGAGTGCACCAACCACCGGTCGGCTCGCCGCAGCCGGTTGGTGCCGGTGGTACCGCGGGTCGGAATGCCGACCGGCCGGTGCGTCCTAGCGATGGCCGACAATCCAGTCCGCGGTGAATTCACCTTCTTTTTTGAAGAGCATCTTCAGACCGCCCATGACCAAACCCTCGATCTGTCCGCCGATGAGTGGCGCCCGCACCCGACACACGCTCTCCAGTCGCATCCGGCTGCCGCGTTCGGTGTCGGTGATCACGTAGTCGCCGGTGAGTTCGACCGGGGCGGGAATGTGCGCGAGGTAACGGCCCAGCGCACTATTGGACGGTGCGTCGAACGGCTCGAAGTGCTGCTCCCGGGTGACCACGAAGGTACCCGGCAACACCGGCCGGGCGATCGGCGGCAAATCCTCCGAGGTCATGATGTGACTGAATGACACGTGGGTCCCGGTGTCGTCGGAGGAGAAGTGCGCTATCTCGGTGCGTCCGGCGTTCTCCCGGTAGTACTCGACGAGATCCTGCCAGTAGTCCACCTTGGTGAACAGGCTGTACATCTTGGCGGCCGGCAGGTCCACGTCGATGTCGAAGGTCATGCTGCGGGGCATTCAATCAGCATTGCATCAACCGTGGCTCAGGATGCCGGTGCCATCAGTGATTCTCGACGATCCACCTCGTGGTGAACTCCTGCTCGGTGTTGAGCAGGTTGATGAGCTGGGTGCCGATGAACTTCTCCATTTTGCGGCCGACCAGCGGGATGCGGACGTCGACGACGGCTTGGATGACCAGCCGCGCCCCTGCGCCGAAAGCCGAAAGGCTGGCGTCGCCGTTGAGGCTTACCGGTGCCCGCACGATAGAGCTGGCCACCGAGGCTTCGGCGGCGCCGTCGGACAAGCCGGTCCAGGTCTCGGCCCGCCGGATCTCTAGGTCGCCTTTGTGGAACTGGTGCACCACGCCCGGCAGCCGTTCGGCGCGAAGCACCTGCGTGGTTACCACGTCAACGCCGCCGTCGCCGCCGAGGTGAAACGCGTTCAGCGTCCAGTCGTCGGCACCGGAGGCGGCCAGTCGAGCCATCCAGTACTGCTGATCGCGAAAGGCGTCATGAACCTGCTCCACCGTCCCCTCGTACTCGGTGGCCATGTCGAACGAACGCGGCATAGCGGTTGAGGCTACCGTTACCCGGCGTGGCCCTACAGGAGGACTTCGGCGGAGCGCAGGTCACCACCAACGTGGCCCTGGCGTCGTTGACAACGCTGCGTGTGGGCCCCGTCGCCCGTCGTGTGATCACCTGTGCCAGTACCGATCAGATCGTCGCAACGCTGCGCACGCTGGACTCCGGCGGTCAGCCCGCTCTGGTGCTCGGTGGCGGCTCCAACGTGGTGGTGGCCGACGATTTGACCGATCTCACCGTGGTGCGCCTGGCCAGTGCCGGAGTCACCATCGAGGGCGCGAGGCTGCGGGCCGAGGCCGGGGCCGACTGGGACGCAGTCGTGGACCAGGCGGTGCGGGCCGGCCTTGGCGGGCTGGAATGCCTCGCTGGAATCCCCGGCTCGGCCGGGGCCACCCCGGTGCAGAACGTCGGCGCCTACGGCGTCGAGGTGGCCGACTGCATCACTCGGGTCTTGCTGCTTGATCGGCGCAGCGGCGAGGCGGAATGGGTGCCCGCCGATGAGTTGGGTTTCGGTTACCGGCACAGCGTGCTGAAGAACTCTGCTGATGCCACCGTGCTGGAGGTGGAGTTCACCCTCGACCCGCACGGGCGCTCCGCCCCGGTGCGCTACGGCGAACTCGCCTCCGCACTCGGCGTCGCGGTCGGCGACCGCAGTGACCCCGCGCGGGTGCGTGCGACGGTGCTGTCGCTGCGCGGCGCTAAAGGCATGGTGCTCGACCCGGGGGATCACGACACCTGGAGTGTCGGTTCCTTTTTCACCAACCCGGTGGTGTCCGACCAACAGTTCGCCTCGATCCGCGATCAGTCGGCGGTGGCCGTCCCGCACTACCCGGCCGACGGCGGAGTCAAGCTGGCGGCTGGCTGGCTGGTGGAACAGGCCGGGTTCGGCAAGGGCTATCCCGGTTCCGGCTCGTGCCGGTTGTCCACCAAACACGCCCTCGCCCTGACCAATCGTGGCGGAGCCAGCACCGCCGACGTGTTGGAGTTGGCGCGCACCGTCCGAGACGGCGTGCGGGCGGCGTTCGGGGTGACGCTGACACCCGAACCGGTGCTGGTGGGTTGCGCGCTGTAGGACCGGCGGTTAAGTCCGTCGGTGGTACCGACTGGCGCTGGCCTGGTCGCGGGGTCGGATGACGATCTGATCGATGTTGACGTGCGGCGGGCGAGCGGCGACGAACCCGATCACCTCGGCGACGTCTTCGGCCGTCAGAGGAGTGATACCGGCGTAGACGGCATCGGCGCGTTGGGTGTCCCCCCCGAAGCGGACCAGGGAGAACTCGGTCTGCACCGCACCCGGGGCGATCTCGGTGAGTCGGACGGGCTTTCCGAGCAGTTCACCGCGCAGCGTCCGATGCACCGCACCCTGAGCGTGTTTGGCCGCGGTGTAGCCGGCGCCGCCGTCGTACACCTCCAAGGCGGCGATCGAGGTGACGGTGACGATCAGGCCGTCTCCGGAAGCGATCAGGGCCGGTAGCAGCGCTCGGGTGACCCGCAACGTGCCGAGGACGTTGGTGTCCCACATCCAGCGCCAGTCGTCCAGGTCCGCCTCGGCGACCGACTGCAGGCCCTTGGCGCCGCCGGCGTTGTTCACCAGGACATCGACCCGTTCCAGTTGTCGTGCCAGGGACTGCACGGATGCCTCGTCCGTCACGTCCCCGGGTACGGCGGTGCCGCCGATTTCGGCTGCAAGCCGTTTGATCCGGTCGGCGCGACGGGCCACCGCGACGACGTGAAAACCCTGGGCGGCAAGCGTTCTCGCTGTCGCCTCACCAATGCCCGAACTGGCACCGGTCACCACGGCGACGCGCGAGTGGGCGTCTGGCAGTGCGGTCATCGCATCGACTCTAGCCACAGCGACACTGGCCGGTGCCGACGTCGGGCATGATGGTGGGGTGCGGGAACCCCGGGACCTGGCCGATGTCGGTGCGTTACCGCGTCGGGTTGCGGTGTTGTCGGTGCACACTTCGCCCTTGGCCCAACCCGGAACCGGCGATGCCGGTGGGATGAACGTCTACGTCCTGCAGACCGCGTTGCATATGGCCGCCCGCGGCGTGGACGTGGAGATCTTCACCCGGGCCACGTCCTCGGCCGACCCGCCGACGGTCCGGGTTGCGCCGGGGGTGCTGGTGCGCAACGTGGTGGCCGGGCCCTTCGAAGGTCTGCACAAATACGACCTGCCGACGCAGTTGTGCGCCTTCACCGCCGGCGTTCTGCGTGCCGAGGCCAACCACGAACCAGGCCACTACGACATCGTTCATTCGCATTACTGGCTCTCTGGTCAGGTCGGCTGGCTGGCCCGCGACCGCTGGGCCGTTCCCCTGGTGCACACCGCCCACACCCTTGCAGCGGTGAAGAACGCGGCACTGGCCGACGGTGACGCCCCTGAACCGCCGCTGCGCTCCGTCGGTGAACAACAGGTGGTCGATGAAGCCGACCGACTCATCGTCAACACCGAAGACGAAGCGCGGCAATTAGTCTCGCTGCACGGCGCTGATCCCACCCGGATCGACGTGGTCCATCCGGGAGTGGATCTGCAGATGTTCACCCCGGGTGACCGGGCGGCTGCCCGTGCCGCCCTGGGGCTGCCGGCCGATGAACCGGTCGTGGCATTCGTCGGCCGGATACAGCCGCTGAAGGCCCCCGATGTCCTGCTTCGGGCGGCGGCGCTGCTGCCCACGACGCCGGCCGGCCCGGCGCGGGTCGTGGTTGCCGGCGGTGCCTCCGGCAACGGACTGGCCGCCCCGGACAGCCTCCGGAGGCTGGCCGCCGAACTCGGTATCGCCGATCGGGTGACGTTCCTGCCGCCGCAGGCCCGCGAGCACCTGGTCAACGTCTACCGGGCCGCGGACCTGGTAGCCGTGCCCAGCTACTCGGAGTCCTTCGGCCTGGTCGCCGTCGAAGCGCAGGCCTGCGGGACGCCGGTGGTCGCGGCCGCGGTGGGTGGGCTGCCGGTCGCGGTGGATGACGGCCGCAGCGGCACCCTGGTCGCCGGACATGACCCGCGCCAGTGGGCCGAGGCGATCTCCGGGCTGCTCGATGCCGACGCAGACGCCCTGCGCATGGCGGCGGTCGCCCATGCGGCCCGGTTCTCCTGGGACCACACCGTCGACGCCCTGTTGGCCAGTTACGGCCGCGCCCTCGCCGACTACCGTCGAACCCACCGTTCGGTGCGGGAGCAGAGCGGTCGGCGGCCGGTGCGCCGCTGGACGAGGCGCCGAGGGGTACGCGCGTGACGGCCGCCGACCCGCGCGAGACCGAGCGGCGTGTGCAGGAGGAGATCGAGCAGACACTGGCCGAGCACGGGTTGAGTTTCACCCGCTATGAAGGTGCCCACGGCGGCCTGCCGGGACTCATCGTGGAACTGCCCGGTGAGCGCAAGCTGATCACTAATACCCTGCTGTCCATCGGGGAGCACTCGGTGCGGGTGGAGGCGTTCGTCTGCCGCCGGCCCGATGAGAACCACGAGGGCGTCTACCGGTTCATCCTCAAGCGGAACCGTCGCCTTTACGGGGTTGCCTACACCCTGGACAACATCGGCGACATCTACTTGATCGGCCGCATCGCCTTGGACGTCATCAACGCCGACGAGATCGACCGGGTGCTGGGCCAAGTGGTCGAGGCGGTCAACAACGACTTCAATACGCTGCTCGAACTCGGCTTCGCCTCCTCGATCCGCAAAGAGTGGGCCTGGCGGTTGGCCCGTGGGGAGTCGCTGAAGAATCTCAAAGCCTTCGAGCATCTGATCGACGACGACGATGCCGGCCGCGGACCCGGAGAAGGCGAGTCGGGCAACTAGCCCCAAGACGGCAAAGCCGCAAAAGACGACGATGCGAACCTGACAAACAGTGCCCGTTGCCGTGAGACACTTCCGGCTATGGCTGACGGTGACTGCACCCTGATCCTGCTGCGCCACGGCGAGAGCCAGTGGAATGCGCTCAACCTGTTCACCGGCTGGGTGGACGTCGACCTCACCGACAAAGGCCGGGCCGAAGCCGCCCGGGCCGGTGAACTCATCGGGGCTCTCGACCGGTTGCCCGACGTGCTATACACCTCGCTGCTGCGCCGGGCGATCAGCACCGCGAACATCGCCCTGGACAAAGCCGACCGACACTGGATTCCGGTGCACCGCAACTGGCGGCTCAACGAGCGGCATTACGGTGCGCTGCAGGGCCTGGACAAGGCCGAAACCAAAGCCAAGTACGGCGAGGAGCAGTTCATGGCCTGGCGGCGCAGCTACGACACCCCGCCGCCGCCGATCGAACGGGGCAGCAAATTCAGCCAGGACGCCGACCCGCGCTACGCCGATGTGGACGGCGGACCGCTGACGGAGTGCCTGGCCGACGTGGTCGCCCGTTTCGTCCCCTACTTCGAGAACGCCATCGCCCCCGACCTACGGGCCGGTAAAACCGTACTGATCGCCGCGCATGGGAATTCCCTTCGGGCACTGGTGAAATACCTCGACGGGATGTCCGACGAAGCCGTCATCGGCCTCAACATCCCGACCGGAATCCCGCTGCGTTATGACCTTGACAGCGACCTCAAACCTGTTGTGGCGGGCGGTACGTATCTGGATCCGGAAGCCGCAGCCGCCGGCGCCGCGGCCGTCGCCAACCAGGGCTCGAAGTAGAACCCGCCAGTGGAACGGCGGGTTAACACCCACTGAACTCGCAGTTCGGCGGGCCTACCGAATTTGCCGGGCGTCGGTGGATGCGTACGCTTTGCCGCGTGAGTGTTAGCGCGGTCGCGCTCGCGGTCCTCACCGGACTGGTGGGCCTCGCGCTCGGCTCGATTGCGACCCGCGCGATGTCCTCGGCCCGGCGACGTCGGTCCGCCGATACTGAGGCCGGGCGCACGGTGGCGGAGATCCTGCAGCGCACGGTCTCCAACGCTCCGGTCGGCGTCCTGGTGGTCGACTCCACCCGGGGGGTGCCGGTCATGAACAGTCGGGTCTCCGAAATGGGTGTGATGCGCGACGGTGTGCTCGACGAGCGGTTGTGGAAAGTCGTGCAGCGAACCCTGGCCACCGGTCAGGACACCGAGGTGGATCTGTCTGCCCCGCGGGGACTCTCGGGACGGCGCGCTGGTCTGGCGGTGCACGGCACGATCCGTCTGCTCAGTGATCAGTCTCCGCGAATGGCGGTCGTCTACCTCGATGACCAGTCCGAGCAGGTCCGTATGGAGGCCAGCCGGCGGGACTTCGTCGCTAACGTGAGTCACGAACTCAAGACCCCGGTTGCTGCGATGGCAGTGCTGTCCGAGGCGCTGCTGGAGTCCACCGACGATCCGGACACCGTGCAGCGGTTCGGCGGCAAGATCTACACCGAGTCGCAGCGGCTGGCCAATATGGTCGGTGAGCTGATCGAGCTGTCCCGGCTGCAGGGCGCCGAACGACTGCCGGATTTGGTGGCCGTCGATGTCGATACTGTTGTACAGGAGGCGATTTCCCGCCACAAGGTAGTCGCGGAGAAGGAAAACATCACCGTCAAGATCGACGATGAGACCGGGCTGCAGGTGCTGGGCGACGAAGCCCTGCTGGTCACTGCGATCGCCAACCTCATCTCCAATGCGATTGCATATTCGCCGAGGGGTTCGACGGTGTCGATCAGCCGCCGTCGGCACGGCGATATGGTCGAGATCGCCGTGACCGATCGTGGCATCGGAATTGCCCTCGAAGATCAGGAGAGGGTGTTCGAGCGGTTCTTCCGCGTCGACAAGGCACGGTCGCGCGCCACCGGTGGGACCGGACTGGGATTGGCCATCGTCAAGCACGTCGCCGCCAACCACAACGGCAATATCCGGCTCTGGAGCAGGCGTGGAACCGGTTCGACGTTCACCTTGTCAATTCCCGCCTACGGCGGCCAAGACGCCGACGACAATGGAGATCAGGAGGAGCAGTGATTCAGGTGTTGATCGTCGAGGACGAGGAGTCGCTGGCCGAACCGCTTGCCTATCTGCTGCGCAAGGAGGGATTCGAGGCGACCGTGGTGGCCGACGGGCCCGCGGCGCTGGCCGAGTTCGACCGTTCCGGCGCCGACATCGTGTTGCTCGACCTGATGCTGCCCGGTATGAGCGGGACGGAGGTCTGCAAGCATCTGCGGGCCCGATCCAGCGTCCCGGTGATCATGGTGACCGCCCGGGACAGCGAAATCGACAAGGTGCTCGGCCTGGAACTGGGGGCTGACGACTACGTCACCAAGCCGTATTCGGCGCGTGAACTCATCGCCCGTATCCGGGCGGTGCTGCGGCGCGGCAGTGAATCCGATGCGGGCGATGTGGTGCTGGAGGCGGGGCCGGTGCGGATGGATATCGAGCGCCATATAGTCAGTGTCGAGGGCAAGCCGATACCGATGCCGCTCAAGGAATTCGAGCTTCTCGCCTTCCTGATGCGCAACAAGGGCCGGGTGCTGACCCGCGGTCAGCTGATTGACCGGGTGTGGGGCGCGGACTACGTCGGGGACACCAAAACCCTCGACGTCCACGTCAAACGCCTGCGGTCCAAAATCGAGGTCGATCCGGCCAACCCGGTGCGTCTGGTGACCGTCCGCGGGCTGGGTTACAAGCTGGAAGGCTAGCCGCGACCGGCGGCCTGGGTCGCCGGATGAACCGCGATCAGCGGGAATCCGCGGCGTCGCTTGCACATTCCGGCCAGTTCCGCATAAGCCTTCTCGCCGAGCAGTTCGGTGAGTTCAGGTGCATAGGTCTGCCACACCTGCTTCTTTCCCACGTGCGCAGCAGGGTCTCCGGTGCAGTACCAGTGCAGGTCCACTCCGCCCTCACCCCAGCCGCGCCGGTCGTATTCGGTGAGCGTGGTCTTGAGGATCTCGCTGCCGTCGGGCCGGGTCACCCACTCCTGGGTGCGCCTGATCGGAAGCTGCCAGCACACCTCAGGTTTCATCGTCATCGGCTCGACGCCGAGTTTGAGTGCCTTGCTGTGCAGTGCGCAGCCGATCCCGCCAGGGAAGCCGGGGCGGTTCAGAAAGATGCAGGCGCCCTTGTATTTGCGGGTCCGCAGATTCGGTTTGCCCTCATAGGCGTCCATCTCCAGGTAACCCTTGCGTCCCAGGCCTTTGTCGCGGAACTGCCAGTCGGAGTCCGTCAGTTTCGCGGCGGCATCGTCGAGGTTGGCCCGGTCGTCGTCGTCGGATAGAAACGCCCCGTGCGAACAGCACCCGTCGTCGGGCCGGCCTTCGACGGTTCCCTGGCAGGCGGGCGTACCGAAGACACACGTCCAACTCGACAGCAGCCAGGTCAGATCCGCGGCGATCAGATGCTCCGGGTTGGCCGGGTCGTAGAACTCCACCCACTCGCGGGGAAAGTCCAGATCGACCTCGCCAGGGTGCCTGCGTGTCACGGAGTCCAACGGTAGACCACCCCGCCCGCTAGGTTGTAGCTCGTGCGATTGGGCGTGCTCGATGTGGGCAGCAACACGGTGCATCTGTTGGTGGTAGATGCGCACCGGGGCGGGCACCCCACTCCGATGAGTTCGACCAAGGAGCCCCTGCGCCTCGCCGAATCGATCGACAACTCCGGCAGGCTGACCCGCCGGGGCGCGGACATGCTGGTCTCAACCGTCGGCGAATTCGCCAAAATCGCCCGTAGCTCCGGGTGCGCGGACGTGATGGCGTTCGCAACCTCCGCCGTGCGTGACGCCGCGAACTGCGACGACCTGTTGGCGCGGGTACGCGCCGAGACCGGGGTCGACGTCCAGGTTCTCGGTGGCGTCGACGAAGCGCGGCTGACCTTTCTGGCGGTGCGCCGCTGGTTCGGCTGGAGCGCCGGCCGAATCATCGACCTGGACATCGGCGGCGGGTCCCTGGAGTTGTCCTCGGGCGTCGATGAGGAGCCCGACGTCGCGCTGACGCTTCCGTTGGGTGCCGGCCGGCTGACCCGCGAGTGGCTGCCCGACGATCCCCCGGGCAGACGGCGGGTGGCGATGCTTCGGGACTGGCTTGACAGTGAGCTGGCCGAAGCCGCCCAAACCCTGGTCGATGCAGGTCCGCCCGACCTTGCCGTGGGGACCTCCAAAACGTTTCGTTCGCTGGCCCGGCTGACCGGGGCGGCCCCCTCGGCGGCCGGACCCCGGGTCAACAGGGTGCTGACCGCCAACGGCCTTCGGCAGCTCATTGCGTTCATCTCTAGGATGACCACTGCAGACCGTGCCGATCTGGAAGGGGTCAGTGCTGAGCGGGCCCCCCAGATCGTGGCCGGTGCCCTGGTGGCGGAGGCGAGTATGCGAGCACTGGCGTTGGACGCGGTGCAGATCTGTCCGTGGGCGCTGCGCGAGGGCATCATTCTGCGCCGATTGGACAGTGAGGCCGACGGGTCCGCGTTGGTACAGGCGGCGCGGGCCGATTGAGAGGAGGGACAGATGAGCGCACCAGATGAACGGCCGGTCTCGGTCGCGGAGTTACTGGCCCGCAACGGCACCATCGGGTCGCCGCCGGTTGGCGGCCGGCGCCGGCGGCGGGCGCGCAGGAACAGCGACGGGCTGTCCGTCGCGGAACTGACCGGCGAGATTCCGGTGATCCGAACTGGCGAGATTCCGGTGGTTCCGGCCGAGGACTCGGATTCCGCGGGTGTGGTGTACGAGGAGGCGGATTCCGCGGAGCCGGTCTACGTTGGGCCGGTTTACGAGGAGAGGGTTCACGCGGAGCCGGTCTACGAGGAGCCTGCTTACCAGGAGGCCGTCTACGAGTCGGTGTCCGCCGGAACCGCCTACGAGCAGCCGGCGACAGACGGCAGCGAATACCCAGATGCCGCCGTGGTCTACGCGGACCCCGCGGCTGTCGAGTCGGCGCCGACCCGTGCCACGCCCCCGCCGCTGTCCAGTGTCCCCGTGCCTCGTCGCTCCGGTGGACCCGAACTCAGCCGCGACCCCCGCCCGCTGCGCCGATCCTCCGGTGCCGAGCAGATGGCCTACGACCCCGTGGACGAATCGGTGAATCTCGCCGACCTCGTCGATGAGCCTGCCGGTGATGTCGAGGAGTCGCGCTCCTATTTGCGCGCATCGACGGACACGCTGTTCTCCGGCGGGACTGTCGCCGACGACCTGGCCCGGCGCGGTATCACCGCCGAGTCCGATGAGGAGTTCGACGAGAGTGGTCCCGAGGCAGCAGTCTCGACTGCGGTCGCGGTGCGGCCGCGCGGGGTTGTCGGCACGCTGTGGGGCAGCGTGGTGGCAGTGCTTCAGTCACTGGTCGCCGTGGTGTTCGGCGCCGGGTTGTTCATCGGTTTCGATCAGCTGTGGCGGTGGAATAACCTTGCTGCGCTGGTTCTTTCGGTTTTGGTGGTGTTGACGCTGGCTGCCGCTGTCCGGTTCGTGCGCAAGACCGAGGACATCGTCAGCACCCTGACCGCGGTAGCCGTGGGCTTGCTGGTGACATTGGGTCCCCTGGCGCTGCAGTCCACCTGACCCTGCGACCTACTGACCATGCGACCCCACTGAAACAGTGCGCCCAGCCATCAAAGTCGGCCTGTCGACGGCATCGGTCTATCCACTCAAAACCGAGGCCGCCTTCGAGTACGCCGCAGAATTGGGCTACGACGGCGTCGAGTTGATGGTCTGGGCCGAGCCGGTCAGCCAGGACATCGGCGCCATCTCACAGATGTCTCGCCGCTACGGTGTTCCCGTGCTGTCGGTGCACGCCCCCTGCCTGTTGATCTCGCAGCGGGTATGGGGTTCGGATCCGATTTCCAAACTCGACCGCAGCGTGCAGGCGGCCGAGCGACTCGGCGCGCAGACAGTCGTGGTGCATCCGCCGTTTCGCTGGCAGCGCCGCTACGCCGAAGGCTTCAGCGAGCAGGTGGCCTGGCTGGAGGAACGCAGCGACGTCATGGTCGCGGTGGAGAACATGTTCCCGTTCCGGGCCGACCGGTTTTTCGGATCCGGGCAGTCCTCCATCGAACGGATGCGTCGCCGCGGCGGGCGCCCCGGGGCGGCGGTGTCGGCGTTCGCCCCGTCCTATGACCCGCTGGACGGTAACCACGCCCATTACACGCTGGATCTCTCGCACACCGCGACGGCCGGAACCGATGCCTTGGACATGGCCCGCCGAATGGGTGAGGGCCTGGTACATCTGCACCTCTGCGACGGCAACGGCGCCTCCACCGACGAACACCTGGTGCCCGGCCGCGGCACCCAACCCACCCACGAGGTCTGCCAGATGCTGGCGGGCAGCGACTTCGCCGGTCACGTCGTTCTGGAGGTCACCACCTCCGGCGCACGGTCCAAAGCCGAACGCGAGGTCCTGCTCACCGAGTCGCTAGAGTTCGCCCGCACCCACCTGCTCCGGTGAGGAAAGGGCACTCTGGATGAAGACGGCGATCCCGCGGTTCTCCGATGCGATGGCGTTGCGCCCGGTCAGCGGACCGCACGCCGGGGCTGAGTTCGGGGCCGATCTCAACGAGAATTGGACCATCGGGCCTAAGGTGCACGGCGGGGTGATGGTTGCGTTGTGCGCCAAGGCCGCGCGGGTCGCCTACAACCGGGGACCCGGCGACAGGGCAACCGACGAGGGGGCCCACCCGGTGGCCGTCTCGGTGAACTTTCTGTCCGCGCCCGATCCCGGCGCCGTGCGTCTGGTCACCGCGGTGCGCAAGCGGGGCCGTCGCATTGGACTCGTGGATGTCGAACTGCTTCAGGGCGACCGCTCGTGCGTGCATGCGGCGGTCACCCTCGGGGAGCCCGAACACGACGCGCAGCCCCTGTGGTTCGACGCGCCGCTGTGTGCCCAGGTTCCTGCCGAACCGCCGGCGGACGTGCCGGTGATCGGTCCGGGCCACCCAGGTGCCGCGATCAACAACCTGGCGCGTGGTTGTGCCATCCACCCGAGGGTTATCGAGGAACTCGGCAGCGACCAACCGTTGATGTTCACCTTCTGGGTGCGCCCCAAAGAGGGTGCGGTCGACGAGTTCTTCGCCCTCATGTGCGGAGATATCTCGTTGCCGGTGTCGTACGCAGTCGGCCGTCGCGGTTGGGCTCCGACCGTCCAACTGACCGCCTATCTGCGGGCGCTACCCGCCGACGGGTGGCTGCGGGTGCTCTGCACCGCCACCCAGATCGGCCAGGACTGGTTCGACGCGGACCACACCGTCGTCGACAGCACGGGGCGCATAGTCGTGCAAACCCGCCAGCTTGCGTTGGTGCCAGGTCGGTAGGGTGCTGCGCTATGGCCAGGATTGCGATCATCGGTGGCGGCAACATGGGCGAGGCGTTGCTGGCAGGGCTGCTCAAAGCCGGCCGCCCGACCCGCGACCTGGTCGTTGCAGAGAAATCGTCCGGCCGGGCCGCCCACCTGTCGCAGACCTATGCCGTGCGGGTGACCGACTTGGCCGACGCGGTAGAGAACGCCGCGTTCGTGATCCTGGCGGTCAAGCCGGGTGACGCCGAATCGGTGATCGCCGAGATCGCCGATGCGGCAACAAAAGCCGAAGGCAACACCGTCGAGCAGGTGCTCGTCAGTGTGATCGCCGGAGTGACGACCGGATTTTACGAATCCCGACTGCCGGCCGGCTCTCCGGTCATCCGGGTGATGCCCAACACCCCCGCCTTGGTCGGGGCAGGAGTCAGCGCGCTGGCCGCCGGCCGATTCGCCACCGCAGAGCAGTTGGGTGCGGCGGCCGAACTCTTCGAATGTGTCGGCGCGGTGCTGACCGTTTCCGAAGGCCAGATGGACGCCGTCACCGCGGTCTCCGGGTCCGGTCCGGCGTACGTGTTCCTGTTCATCGAAGCGTTAGTCGACGCGGCGGTGGCCAGCGGCCTGGCCAGGACGGTGGCCACCGACCTTGCGGTTCAGACGCTGGCCGGATCGGCGGCGATGCTGCTGGATCGCACCGAGGCCGCCCAGCGGGACCGATCCGGTCGGCCGGATACCTCGGCAGCGGAATTGCGTGCGCTGGTGACCTCCCCGGGCGGTACAACCGCTGCTGGCCTGCGTGAACTCGAGCGGGGTGGTTTGCGGGCCGCCGTCGCCGCCGCGGTGGAGGCCGCGAAAACCCGCTCTGAGCAGCTTGGAATTACATCTGAGTAGTTTGAGAATTCTCTGGCGGATTAACAAACACCCGTCGCAGTAACACCATTGGCCACGCTATTCTCCTTCTAACGCACGGGTTGGTGCCAGCGGTGGGGAAGCCGCTGGAACTGTCCGCGCCTGACCGATTGGGTTGCGATGACGTCTATGAATGGGCGGGATTCCGCTGGCGGAAAGTCGGCGCGCGACGCCGGTGCGGCCGAGGGGCAGCCGGTGACGAGGACACAGTTTCTGACCGTCGCTGAAGTTGCCGCCCTCATGCGCGTCAGCAAGATGACGGTCTACCGGCTGGTCCACAACGGCGAGTTGCCCGCGGTGCGGGTGGGTCGGTCCTTTCGGGTTCACGCCAAAGCCGTCCACGATCTGCTCGAGACCTCCTACTTCGACGCCGGGTGACGATTCGCCCCCCGGGGCACGGGGAGGAGCGCGGGGGACAGCCGACTAACGGCCCCGCGGTTTGCATGGGTAAGGTGTGAGCCCGACACAGGGTCCTCGATGGGCCATCGACGGAGGCACGCCCCAACGGGGCGTTTTGGCACTGAGGTAGCGGAGTTCATGGGTTCAGTCATCAAAAAGCGGCGCAAGCGCATGTCCAAGAAGAAGCACCGCAAGCTGCTGCGTCGCACCCGGGTCCAGCGCAGAAAACTCGGTAAGTAACCCCCGCACCAGCACTGGCTGCCGCGGCCGGCGCCATGCATGCCGGTCGGGCTCTCGACCGATAGGCTTTAGCGCATGGATTCCGGCCGCCCCGGTGTTGACGCGCCGCACTACCCCAACGTGGTGCTGGTGACCGGTGCCTGTCGGTTCCTCGGCGGCTACCTCACCGCGCGGTTGGCGCAGAACCCGCTGATCAACAAAGTCATCGCGGTCGATGCGATCGCCCCCAGCAAGGATCTGCAACGTCGGATGGGGCGCGCGGAGTTCGTCCGCGCCGACATCCGCAATCCGTTCATCGCCAAAGTGATCCGCAACAGCGACGTCGACACCGTCGTCCACGCGGCGGCCGCCTCCTACGCCCCGCGGTCCGGGGGAAGAGCGACCCTCAAAGAGCTCAATGTGATGGGGGCCATGCAGCTGTTCGCGGCCTGCCAGAAAGCGCCGACGGTGCGCCGGGTCATCTTGAAGTCCACCTCGGAGGTCTACGGGTCGCACCCCTACGACCCGGTGGTGCACACCGAGGACAGCAGCAGCCGTCGCCCACTCGGTGAGGGCTTCGCGCATGACAGCCTCGACATCGAGGGCTATGCCCGTGGGCTGGCCCGGCGCCGGCCGGACATCGCCGTGACCATCCTCCGGTTGGCCAACATGATCGGCCCGGCGATGGACACCGCGCTGGCCCGTTACCTGACCGGACCGGTGGTGCCGACGGTGTTCGGCCACGACGCACGACTGCAGTTGCTGCACGAGCAGGATGCGTTGGGGGCCCTGGAACGCGCCACCATGGCGGGCCGGGCCGGAACCTTCAACATCGGTGCTGACGGCATAATCATGATGTCGCAGGCCATCCGGCGGGCCGGCCGGTTGCCCCTGGCGGTGCCCACCTTCGCGGTGCGTCTGGCCGACTCGGTACGCAAAGCGACGATGAACAGTGAGCTCAATCGGGATCAACTCGACTATCTGAGCTACGGCCGTGTGATGGACACCACCCGGATGCGCGCCGAACTGGGCTTCCAACCGAAGTGGACCACGATGGAAGCATTTGACGACTTCGTCCGAGGGCGGGGCCTTACGCCTATCGTCGACACCGAGTGGGTACGCTCTCTGGAGGGCCGCGCGCTGGACTTGGTGCAGCGACTGGGAAGCCAAGCAAGTGAGAGTCGGGGGGTGTAGCTGTGTCCGGTGAGAAAGCAAAAGTCATTCCGCTGCACGGTGATTCGTCCCGATCCGGTGCTCGGAAGGGTTCGCCGGCGGCGCCGTCGCCGGGTGTCGACGAGAACCTCGATGCCGTCATCCGGGAGATCGGGCAGCGCGGCAGCGAGTCCGACCACAGCGATCTCATCACCCGCATCGCCGGTCTTGCCGAGTTCCTGCGCAAACGGCTCACCGGCGACTACATCGTCGATGAGTTCGGTTTCGATCCTGACTACAACGATGCGGTGGTTTTGCCGACGCTGCGGTTCTTCTACGACACGTGGTTCCGCGTCGAGGTCAGCGGGATCGAGAACCTGCCCAGCACCGGGCCGGGCCTGGTGGTGGCCAACCACGCCGGCACCCTGCCCTTCGACGGACCGATGCTGGCTGTCGCGGTCCACGACCACCACTCGGCGCACCGCACTCTGCGACTGCTGGCCGCCGACATGCTCTTCGACTTGCCGGTGCTGGGCCCGGTCGCCCGCAAGGCTGGGCACACCATGGCCTGCAACACCGACGCCAATCGGCTCCTGGGCAACGGGGAACTCACCGCGGTGTTCCCGGAGGGCTACAAGGGCCTGGGCAAGCCGTTCCGGGACCGCTACAAACTGCAGCGGTTCGGCCGCGGCGGCTTCGTGTCGGCGGCACTGCGCGCCAAGGCTCCGATCATCCCGTGCTCCATCGTCGGCTCCGAGGAGATCTACCCGATGCTGGCCGACGTCAAGTTGCTCGCCCGGGTGCTCGGGGTGCCCTACTTCCCGATCACTCCGCTGTTCCCGCTGGCGGGGCCGGCCGGTTTGATGCCGTTACCGTCGAAGTGGCACATCGCCTTCGGCGACCCGATCGACACCAGCGGCTACGACGAGCATGCCGCCGACGACCCGATGGTCACCTTCGAGATCACCGATCAGGTGCGCGAGACCATCCAGCAGACGCTGTTCGGCCTGCTCAGTCAGCGGCGCAATACCTTCCTGGGCTGATCAGTTCTTTCGGCCCAGCGCCGCCGCGGCGATCGCCGCCACCTGCGCGTTGTCCTCCTCGGACCCTGCGGATTCACCGAACATCGTGACCAAGGTCGTCATCACCGGCTTGCCCTCGGCGTCGGTCACCTCGGTTCGCAGCGTGCTGATGACGGCACCGAAGGACTCGACCACCGATTCCAGCCAGGAGTCGAAGTACAGCTTGTCCCCGGCACAGATTGCACGGTGATAAGTGATCTTCTGGTCGCGGTGGATCACCCGGGCGATGTTGATGCCGACGTCGAAGTTGCGGAAGATGTCCAGCTGGACTTGGCGTCCGGGGATCGCGATGAAGGTCAGCGGGGCCACCACATCGGGGTAGCCGGCGGCGCGAGCCGCCTCCCCGTCCAGGCTGATCGGATCCTTGCACTGGACCGCGTTGCAGTACTCGCGGATCTTCTCGCGGCCCACCAGGTAGTAGTCCGGGTAGCGGTAGTGGGTGCCGATGATGTCGCTGGCAAAGGACATTGGGCGAGTTTATCGCGTCGTGCTGCCGGCCGACGTCGGCCTTGAGTTCGGGGCTTCAGTCGTTCTCGTGGCGGCGCGACACAGCCGCGGCGACGGCGCCACCGACTGCGCCGAGGGCCAGCGCGGAGGGCACCCCGATCTTCGCTGCTTTACGAGCGGTACGGAAATCCCTGATCTCCCAACCCTTTTCCCGTGCCAGTTCGCGAAGGTCGGCGTCGGGGTTGACCGCCACCGCGGTACCCACCAGCGAGAGCATCGGAACGTCGTTAAAACTGTCGGAGTAGGCGGTGCAGCGTTTGAGGTTCAGCCCCTCGCGGATCGCCAGCGCCCGCACCGCGTGGGCCTTGCCCAGCCCGTGCAGGATGTCGCCGACCAGTCGTCCGGTGAACACCCCGTCCACCGATTCGGCCACCGTTCCCATCGCCCCGGTCAGCCCCAGCCTCCTAGCGATGACCTCGGCCAGCTCGTAAGGGGTCGCGGTGACCAGCCACACCTGCTGACCGGCGTCGAGGTGCGCCCTCGCCAGCGCCCGGGTGCCCGGCCAGATTTTGTCGGCGATGATCTCGTCGTAGATCTCCTCGCCGAGCACGCTCAACTCCGTGGTGGTGCGGCCCTCGATGAACGCCAGCGCCTTGCGTCGGCCCTCGGCGACGTCCTCGCTGTTCTCCCGGCCGGTCAGCTGGAACTTGGCCTGCGCATAGATGAACTTCCACACCTCGCCGTACCGGAAGTATTTGCGAGCGGCCAGGCCGCGGCCGAAGTGCACCAGCGACGACCCCTGAACCAGGGTGTTGTCGACGTCGAAGAACGCCGCTGCGGTCAGATCACGCTGTGGCGGGATCGGATCAGCGGACAGGCTGTCCAGCCGGGCCTCGGTCACCAGTCCCTCGACCGCCCGCTGGGCGCTGGCCTCCGCGGCGCGAGGCTGCTCGTCCCCGGATCCCATGCTGTTCACCCTATCGGTGGATGCCAGACTGGCCGGTGATGAGCCGCGCACATGTTGAACTGCTCACCCGGTCCGGCTGCGGGCTGTGCGAGCGGGCATACCGCCGATTGGCCGAGCTGGCCGCCGAACTGGACTTCGAGTTGTCCAGCACCGACGTCGACGCCGCGGCGGCGGCCGGCGAACCGGCGCTGCGGGCGGAGTTCGGCGACCGGCTGCCGGTGATCCTGCTCGACGGCCGTGAGCACAGCTACTGGGATGTCGACGAGCCCCGATTGCGCGCCGACGTCACGAAGCGAATTTGATCGGGCCGCTGCGCGCGGATTACCGTTGCGAGTAGTTTCTCTCCCCAGAAACACCAGCCGGGAGCCATTCCGCCGCCTCGAGGGAGCAAGCCAGGTGATCGTGCCGTGAGCGTCCTGTTGTTCGGGGTGTCTCACCGCAGCGCTCCGGTGTCGGTCCTCGAGCAGCTCTCCGCCGACGAGTCCGACCAGGCCAAGCTGATCCAGCAGGTGCTGCAGTCCCCGTTGGTGACCGAGGCCATGTTGCTGTCCACCTGCAACCGGGTCGAGGTCTACGCGGTCGTGGAGGCATTCCACGGCGGACTTTCCGCGATCGGGCAGGTCCTCGCCGAGCGCTCGGGTCTGTCGATGGGTGATCTGACCAAACACGCCTACGTGCGCTACAGCGAAGCGGCCGTCGAGCATCTTTTTGCCGTCGCCAGCGGCCTGGACAGCGCGGTGGTCGGCGAGCAGCAGGTGCTCGGCCAGGTCCGCCGGGCCTACGCCACCGCCGAAGCCAACCGGACCGTGGGGCGGGTCCTGCACGATCTGTCGCAGCGGGCACTGTCGGTGGGCAAGCGGGTGCACTCAGAGACCTCCATCGACGCTGCCGGGGGCAGCGTGGTCTCGGTGGCCCTGCACGTCGCGGCCGAGCGGCTCTACCGGCCTGAACTGGGACCGTCCTACACCGCGCTGGCCGGGCGGACCGCCACCGTGATCGGTGCCGGCTCCATGGGCAGCCTCACCGCGGCGCATCTGGTCCGCGCCGGGGTGGGTCACATCAACGTGGTCAACCGGTCATTGCCGCGCGCTCAACGTCTGGCGGCCGGCCTCACCGAGCAGGGCGTCACCGCCCACGCCTGGACGTTGGACCAGCTGCCCGCCGCCCTGGTCGACGCCGACGTGGTGGTCAGCTGCACCGGAGCGGTGCGGCCGGTGGTGTCGTTGGCCGATGTGCACCACGCACTGGCCGCCTCGCAGCGCGATGAACTGACCACACCGCTGGTGCTGTGTGATCTGGGCATGCCCCGCGACGTCGACCCCGCCGTCGCCGGACTGCCCGGCGTCTGGGTGGTCGACATGGACCGGGTTCAGCGTGAACCGTCGGCCCGGGCTGCCGCCGACGACGCCGAGGCCGCCCGCCGGATCGTCGCCGCCGAGGTCGCCAGCTATCTGGCCAGCCAGCGGATGGCCGAGGTCACCCCAACCGTCACCGCGCTGCGCCAACGTGCCGCCGATCTGGTGGAGGCCGAGTTGCTGCGGCTGGAGAGCCGGCTGCCCAGCTTGGACGACGACCAGCGCCAGGAGGTCGCCAGCACCGTGCGCCGGGTGGTCGACAAGCTGCTGCACGCCCCGACCGTGCGGGTCAAACAACTGGCCGGGGCCCCGGGCGCCGACACCTATGCCGAGGCGCTACGGGAGCTGTTCGAACTCGATCCGCAGGCGGTCGATGCCGTGGCCGCCGGTGAAATGGTGCTGCGCCCAACGGATTCCGACGCTTGATCCGGATCGGTACCCGCGGCAGCCTACTGGCCACCACCCAGGCCGGGGCGATCCGGGACCAACTCGTCGCGCGCGGTCATGACGCCGAACTGGTGATCGTCAGCACCGCCGGTGACCGGTCCTCGGCGCCTGTCGTCGAGATCGGCGTCGGGGTGTTCACCGCCGCACTCCGGGAGGCGATCGCCGAGGGTCGGGTCGACATGGCGGTGCACTCCTACAAGGATCTGCCCACCGCCGCCGACGAACGGTTCGTCATCGCCGCAGTTCCGCCTCGGGAGGACCCCCGCGACGCCCTGGTAGCCCGGGACGGTCTGGTGCTCGGGGAGTTGCCGGTCGGATCGGTGATCGGGACCTCGTCGATCCGGCGGGCGGCGCAGCTTAGAGCACTGGGTCTCGGTTTGGAAATCCGCCCCCTAAGAGGCAACCTGGATACCAGGTTGAACAGGGTAAGCAGCGGTGATTTCGATGCCATCGTGGTCGCTCGGGCGGGTCTGGCCAGACTCGGTCGACTCGGCGATGTCACTGAGACGCTGGAGCCGGTGCAGATGTTGCCAGCACCTGCTCAGGGAGCGCTGGCGGTGGAATGCCGATCCGGCGACACCGGGCTTGCGGCGCTGTTGGCGGAGTTGGATGACCCCGACACCCGCGCCGCGGTCACCGCCGAGCGAGTCCTGCTGGCCGACTTGGAGGCGGGTTGTTCCGCACCGGTGGGCGCGATCGCTGAGGTGGTCGAGTCCATCGATGATGACGACCGTGTCTTCGAGGAACTGTCGCTACGCGCTTGCGTGGCGGCAGTAGACGGATCCGACGTGATCCGTGCGTCTGGCATCGGCACTCCCGGCCGGGCCGCAGAGCTGGGGCTCTCGGTCGCCGCGGAGTTGGTCGAACTGGGCGCGCGGGAGGTCATGTCGCACGAGCGGGAACTGCCGTGACAACGGTGGATCAGGAGAGGCTATGACTGGTCACGTGACCCCGAGAGGGCGCAAGGCGAAGCCGGGACGCATCACGTTCGTCGGCTCCGGCCCCGGTGACCCGGGTCTGCTGACGACGCGGGCGCGCACCGTCCTGGCCAACGCCGCATGCGTATTCACCGACCCCGACGTGCCGGAGGCGGTGCTCCGACTCGTCGGTACCGACCTGCCGCCCGCTGCCGGACCGGCGCCCGACGGCGCCGGTGGGGATTCGCCGGTGGTCAGCGCCGGGCCGGATATCCGCCCGGCACTCGGTGAGCCGGCCGAAGTGGCCAAGACCCTGGTGGCCGAGGCCAAAACCGGTGTCGATGTGGTCCGGCTGGTCGCCGGAGACCCACTGTCGGTGGACGCGGTCGGCGCCGAGGTGACCGCGGTGTCCAAGACCCATCTGCCGTTCGAGATCGTGCCCGGCCTTCCGGCCACCGTCGCGGTGCCCACCTACGCGGGGTTGCCGCTGGGGTCCACCCACACCGTCGCCGATGTGCGCGGTGAGGTTGACTGGGCTGCGCTGGCCGCCGCCCCCGGTCCGCTGATCCTGACTGCGACGTCCTCGCATCTGCCCGATGCGGCGCGTTCGCTCATCGAGTACGGCCTTGCCGAGAGCACCCCGTGCGTGGTGAGTGCCCAGGGCACCACCTGCGGGCAGCGTTCGGTGGAATCGACCCTGCACGGCCTCACCGACCGGGCTCTGGGAGCCGGGGACTCCGCCGGACCGCTGGCCGGACCGCTGGTGGTGACCATCGGCCGGGCCGTGACCGCGCGCGCCAAACTCAACTGGTGGGAGAGTCGTGCGCTGTACGGCTGGACCGTGCTGGTGCCGCGTACCAAGGAGCAGGCCGGTGAGATGAGTGATCGGCTCATCGCGCACGGCGCCCTGCCGATCGAGGTGCCCACCATCGCCGTCGAACCCCCACGCAGTCCGGCGCAGATGGAGCGCGCCGTCAAGGGCCTCGTCGACGGCCGCTACCAGTGGGTGGTGTTCACCTCCACCAACGCGGTACGTGCGGTGTGGGAGAAGTTCGGCGAATTCGGTCTGGATGCCCGGGCCTTCTCCGGGGTCAAGATCGCCTGCGTCGGTGAGTCGACCGCCGACCGGGTTCGCGCGTTCGGGATCAGCCCTGAACTGGTGCCCTCCGGTGAGCAGTCCTCCCTGGGTCTGCTCGATGAATTCCCGGAGTACGACAGCATTTTCGACCCGGTCAACCGGGTGCTGCTGCCGCGAGCAGACATCGCCACCGAAACCTTGGCCGAGGGTCTGCGGGAACGTGGTTGGGAGATCGAGGATGTCACCGCCTACCGCACCGTGCGCGCGGCCCCGCCGCCGGCGGAGACCCGGGAGATGATCAAGACCGGTGGGTTCGACGCGGTCTGCTTCACGTCCAGTTCCACGGTGCGCAACCTGGTCGGCATCGCCGGCAAGCCGCACGCCCGAACCATCGTCGCCTGCATCGGGCCCAAAACCGCCGAGACCGCGGTGGAATTCGGCCTCCGGGTGGACGTCCAGCCCGAAACCGCGGCGGTGGGTCCTTTGGTCGAAGCGCTGGCTGAGCATGCCGCCCGGTTGCGGTCCGAGGGCGCGTTGCCGCCGCCGCGCAAGAAGAGCCGCCGCCGCTAGGTCGGCCCAGTCGGCACAGTCGGCACAGCGATGACATACCCCCGGCAGCGCCCCCGACGGCTGCGGTCCACCCCGGCCCTGCGCCGTTTGGTGGCTCAGACGTCCCTGGAACCCCGGCACCTGGTGCTGCCGATGTTCGTGGCCGATGGCCTCGAGGAAGCGCAGCCGATCGCGTCCATGCCCGGTGTCCTCCAGCACACCCGCGACTCGCTTCGCCGGGCGGCAGCCGCCGCGGTCGAGGCGGGGGTCGGCGGATTGATGCTGTTCGGGGTGCCGCGCGAGGCGGACAAGGACGCCGTCGGCTCCTGCGGGATCCGCCCGGACGGGATTCTCAACGTCGCACTGCGCGACCTCGCCGAGGATCTCGGGGACGCCACCGTCCTGATGGCAGATACCTGTCTGGACGAATTCACCGACCATGGGCACTGCGGTGTTCTGGACGCACGTGGCCGGGTCGACAACGACGCGACCAATGCTGCCTACGTCAAACTTGCCGTGGCCCAGGCCGAATCGGGTGCGCACGTAGTCGGTCCGAGCGGAATGATGGACGGTCAGGTGGCTGCCATCCGGGACGGCCTGGACGCTGCCGGTTTCTCCGACGTGGCCATCCTCGCCTACGCCGCCAAGTTCGCCTCGGCGTTCTACGGCCCGTTCCGGGACGCCGTGGCCTCCAGCCTGACCGGCGACCGCCGCTCCTACCAGCAGGACAGCGGCAACGGCCGCGAGGCCGTCCGTGAGGTACTACTCGACGTCGGGGAGGGTGCCGACATCGTCATGGTCAAGCCGGCGATGGCTTACCTCGATGTCGTCGCGGCGGCCGCCGCGGTCTCCCCCGTGCCGGTCGCGGCCTATCAGGTCTCCGGGGAGTACGCGATGATCAGCGCGGCTGCGGCCAACGGCTGGGTGGACGGGCGTGCCGCTGCGCTGGAGTCCTTGACCTGTATCCGCCGGGCCGGCGCCGACATCGTGCTGAGCTACTGGGCGGCTGAGGCCGCGGGTTGGCTGGCGTGACCGATCAGCAGCAGACCGGTGATGGGCGCCCGCCCGACGTCGACACCGGTTTCTGGCTCTGGTTGGTCGCCGTCCTGCTGATGGTCATCGGTCAACTCGCCGACGCCTACGTGGCCGCCAAGGATGCCGGATCGCCGTTCGTGTTCGTCACCACCGCATTCGTCGTCGCCATTCTCGGCGGGGTGGTGGTGGGTTTTCTGGCCCTGCTGCGGTCGGGCTACCGGTGGGCCCGAACGCTGCTCACCAGCGGCGGACTGGTCACCATCTTCGTCACGGTCGCAGGGCTGTTCGGCCCGCCCAGACCGCCGCTGCCCGCGGTGATCTACGCCGTCACCGGCATCTTCGGTTCGGTTTTCATTGCGGGCGGGATCTATCTGCTGCACCGAGCGGACTCTCACCGGTTCTTCACCCGCTGACCGGCAGAGTTAGGCTTGCCGAACTATGAGCGAGACCCGACCCAGCGCGGTGACCACCGCCTGCTGGCTGCTGGTGCTCGGCGCGGTTCTGTTGATGGCCGGCGGGCTACTCGCCGGTCTGGTGAGTTTCGACTCACTGCGCCAGACCAGCCCGCCGTCGGTCACCGACGACGCGGTCCGTGCCTACGCCCGGCTGTACCGGGGCGCGGGGTTGTTGTTCGGCTTCGCCGGCCTCGCGCTGGTGTGGTTCGCCGGACGTGCTCGACGCCGCGACCTGCGTTCCCGCCGCGCGGCGATGGCGCTGAGTCTCGCCATCGTCGTGCTCGTCGCGGTGGCGGCGGTGCTCTCCGGAACCCATATCCTGGCGCTGCTCAGCATCCTTCCGATCATCGTCGGCACACTGCTGCTGAGCCGGCCTGCTGTCGTGGAGTGGTATGCCGGTGAATAAGGCGCAGGATTCCGGCAGACAAGAACCGTTGTTGTTCGAATGCGGGGCCAGTTGGCTGTGGTTGCTGGCTGGCCCGCTGGCCGCGCTGGCGATGATCTTCGTGCAGTATCGGGCCGGTCTGGGGTTTCGGTTGGCCGTCCCGCTGATGTTCCTGATCCTGGTCACGGGGTTCCTGGCGCTGCAGGTCAAGGCCGCCCGTATCCACACCAGCGTCGAACTGACTGCCGACACCTTGCGGGAAGGCACCGAACTCATCGACATCAAGGAGATCGTCTCGGTGTTCCCCGAGCCGCCAGAGCCGGCGAGATCCAAGGGGCCGGTCAGCAGCTGGCGGGTCAAACCCGTCGAGATGCCGGAACCCTGGCAGCGGGCCCGGGCGCTCGGCGAGCTGTCCGGGGTGCCCCGCGGCCGCACCGGGGTGGGGCTGAAACTGGCCGGGGGGCGGCTGGTCCAGGCATGGGCCCGAGACGCCGATGCGTTGCGCGCAGAGCTGAACCGGCTGGTGGGGTGACGCCCGCCGTGAAGCACATCGTGCAGCTGCTGCTGGCCGGCGCCGCCATCGTCGCGGCGGCACTGTGTTGGCTGCAGGTCACCAGCCTGGTTGATGTCCCGCCCGTCAGGGAAGGCGAGCCCGCCACCGTCTCGGTGGTCTATGACCCGCCGCTGATGATGCTCAGCTGGGTGTTGGTCACCGTTGGGGGAGTGCTTGCCGTGCTCGGCATGGCCGGCCTGCGGCGCAATCGGAAACGCGCGCCCGGGCGCTGATATGGCTGATATGCCCACGCCGCACGTCTCAGCTCGCGGCTCGGCTGTCGTCGCGGCTGTGATCAACGCGGTGCTCAACCCGCTGATCGAGAAATTCCTCAATCCCGGCGGCTTCCAACCGCTTTCGGCGGTTCTGGTGAATCTGGCGATCACCTCGGTGATCATGTGCGTGCTGGTCGCGGTGTTCGCCCGGCGTGGGGTCGGGTACGGGCTGCGTTACGGGATCTCGGCGGCCGCGATCGTTTTGGCCTGCGGCGTTCTGGTCGCAGGGCTGGGGGTGGCTGGGTTGGCGTTCCCCGGACTGCTGTGGCTCAAGGCCGGATACTGCGGAGCGTTGGCGTACCTGGTGGCGCGGTGATACCCCCCTGGGGTATATTCGACGTGTGACCACCACCGAACTGCGACTGTCCGGAATGAGTTGTGCTTCGTGTGCGGCGCGCGTGGAACGCAGCCTCAACCATCTTGACGGTGTGCAGGCCTCGGTGAACTTCGCGGTGGAACAGGCCCACGTCGAACATGGCCCCCAGGTGACCGTCGAGGACCTGGTGCGAGCCGTCGAGTCCACCGGCTATCACGCCGCGGTGATGCATCGGCCGGGCCATGACGACCACATGAGCCACGAGGTGCCCCAACAGCAGTTGCGCTCGCGGTTGATCGGTTCGGCTGTGCTGGCGATGCCGGTGCTGGCGCTGTCGATGGTGATGCCGTGGCAATTCCCCGGATGGCAGTGGGTGGCGCTGGCGCTGACCACTCCCATCGTGTGGTGGGGCGGTTATGCGTTCCACAGGGCCGCGCTCACCAGTGCGCGGCACGGCACCTCCACCATGGACACCCTGGTGTCGCTGGGCACGCTGGCCGCCTACTTGTGGTCGGTGGTCGTCCTGCTCACCGGCGCCGGACACGGGCGGGGTCATGGCGGGGAGCATGTGTACTTCGAAGTGGCCGCCGCAGTGACGGTCTTCCTGCTGGCCGGCCGGTACGCGGAGGCAAAGGCCAAACGTGCCGCTGGTTCGGCGCTGCGCGCACTGCTGTCACTCGGCGCCAAAGAGGCCACCGTGGTGCGCGACGGCGCCGAGGTCCGGGTCGCCGCTGATGCGTTGCTGGTCGGTGACGTGATCGTGGTGCGCCCGGGTGAACGGGTGGCCACCGACGGTGTGGTGGTAGACGGCGTCTCGGCACTGGACACTTCGGTGATGACGGGCGAGTCGGTTCCCGTCGACGTGCGCCCCGGCGACGATGTTCTCGGTGGTTCGGTCAACACATACGGACGAATCATGCTGCGCGCCAAGCAGGTCGGGTCCGATACCCAGCTGGCGCGGATGGCCCGGATGGTCGCCGAGGCCCAGAGCGGCAAGGCTTCCATCCAGCGGCTCGCCGATCGGGTCTCGGCGGTGTTCGTTCCGGCGGTGCTGGTGATCGCTGCGGTCACGCTGGCGGCATGGCTGCTGACCGGGCACTCCGTCGCGGCGGCGTTCACAGCGGCGGTGGCGGTGTTGATCATCGCCTGCCCGTGCGCGCTGGGCCTGGCCACCCCGACCGCCATCCTCGTCGGCACCGGCCGGGGTGCTCAACTCGGCGTGCTGATCAAGGAGCCGCAGGTACTGGAGACGGTCAGCGGCATCGACACCGTCGTCCTGGACAAGACCGGCACGGTCACCACCGGGGAGATGAGCGTGGAGTCCGTCGACGAGGAGGCGGGTGAGAATGCTGACACCGTGCTGACCCGCGCGGCCGCGGTGGAGTCGGCCTCCGAACATCCGGTAGCCGCCGCCATTGTGGCTTTCGCCCGCGAGCGGGGGTTACCCATCCCCGCCGTCTCCGACTTCGTCAACGATCCCGGCACCGGCGTCCGGGGCGTGGTCGACGGCCTGCAGGTCCAGGTGGTCCGTGCGGCGGACAGCGATGGACGAACCAGCGTGTCGGTGAGTTGGGACGGTCAGCGGCGGGGGGTCATCCGGCTCGCCGACTCGGTCAAGCCGACCAGCGCGCCGGCGATCGCGGAACTGAAGTCGATGGGCATCACCCCTATGTTGCTGACCGGCGATAACGCCGCAGTCGCCAGCCGGGTTGCCGCCGAGGTCGGAATCGGGGCCGACGACGTCCTCGCCGGCGTGCTGCCGTCACAGAAGGCCGATGCGATCTCCCGACTGCAGGCCGCCGGACGGCGGGTCGCGATGGTGGGCGACGGTGTCAATGACTCGGTTGCCCTGGCCACCGCCGATATCGGCATGGCGATGGGCACCGGCACCGATGCCGCCATCGAAGCCGGTGACATCACGCTGGTCCGTGGCGACCTTCGCACGGTCGGAACCGCGCTGCGATTGTCCGGCCGCACCCTGCGGACCATCAAGCAGAACCTCTTCTGGGCCTTCGGCTACAACGTCGCCGCCATTCCGCTCGCGGCGTTGGGCCTGCTCAACCCGATGATTGCGGGTGCGGCGATGGCGCTGTCGTCGGTACTGGTGGTGACCAACAGCCTGCGGCTGAAGCGCTTCCGCTAA
This sequence comes from Mycobacterium sp., assembly GCF_044370595.1. Lineage (GTDB taxonomy): Bacteria > Actinomycetota > Actinomycetes > Mycobacteriales > Mycobacteriaceae > Mycobacterium. The sequence goes on along the minus strand of NZ_JBILVF010000001.1, from coordinate 38,762 downwards.
GAAGTCCTGTGGCCTCGGCCGCGGTGGTCGCGTCCGCCGCGGTTGGTACAAAAGACGAAATCTGTAACACTGTCTCCTGTGACCGAGCTCGTGCAGAACCCGGAGACCACGCAGGCCGCCGAGGCCGCCGATGACTCGCGTCCGCTGGGGCCGGACTCGCTGGTGTGGAAGTACTTCGGTGACCGCCGCATCGCGCTGATCGGCCCCCGACCCGCCGTGCTGCAGAACATGTTGGCCGAACTCGGTCAGGGCGTTGTCGACCACTCGGTGTTCTTCGCCGACACCGCCGCCCGGATCAAGCGATCGCTGCCGCCGATCTACCGCACCGTCTACGGCAGCGACGAGGACAACGCCGGGCCGATGGTCCGTGAGTTCCACACCAACATCAAGGGCGAGATGCCGGCGGAGTTCGGGGGAGGCCGGTATCACGCCCTGGATCCGGACACCTACTTCTGGGCGCACGCCACCTTCTTCGACCAGGCCCTCTACTTCACCGACACCTTCGTCAAGACGCTCTCGCGTGCCGAGAAGGAACAGATGTACCTCGAGTCCAAGACGTGGTACCGCCGCTACGGCGTCAGTGACCGTCCGATGCCCGCCGACTACGCCGCCTTCGAGAAGTACTGGGACCACATGATCAACGACGTGCTGGTGGCGCACCGCACCGCCAGGTACGGCATCGGCTACGTCACCAAAGGATTCCCCAAACCCAAAGGGGTCTCGCCGACGGTGTGGAAAATCGTTGCCCCGGTGTTCAATCCGCTGGCGGCCTTCCTCACCACCGGTGGTATGCCGCCGCGCACCCGTGAGATTCTCGGCCTTCCCTGGGACGACCAGAAGGAGCGCCGCTATCAGCGTTTCGCCGCGTTCTGCCGGTCCCGGGCGGTGAACTGGGCATGGCAGCGGGTGCCGATGAAGTTGCGCTATGTCCCCTACGCCAGAGAAGGTTTCGCCCGGTATGCCTGACGGCGCCGCGACCGAAGCGATCCTCGACGCGGCTCTCGACGAGTTCGATCGGCACGGCATCCGCAAAGTGGCCCTCGACGACGTCGCACGCCGAGCAGGGGTCAGTCGCACCACCATCTACCGGCGCTTCGCCAACCGGGACGACCTCGTCGCCGCCGTGATGGAAAGAGAGAACGCCCGGTTGTTCGCTGACATCGCCGAAGAACTCAAAGGCGCGCGTCCGCAGTCCAATATCTATGTCGAGGCGTTCACCGCCGCGATTCTGCGGACCCGTCGGCATCGGGTGCTGAACCGGATGATCGCCGAGGAACCCGCGCTGAGCCTGGAGTTGGCCCGTCGCCATTATCACGCCGCCGTCGGTCGTATCGAGATGGCGTTGCACGTGATCTTTCCGCCGGGCTTCGCGGATCGGATCGGCTCTCGGACGGTTCACGAACTCGCCGACAACACCTGGCGCTACGCCATGCTGCTGCTGCTCTTGCCCAGCGCCGAGCCAGTCCAAACCGTTGACGAAGTCCGGTCTTTCGCCACGAATCATTTCCTGCCCAGCCTGCCGGCGGCGTTGCGGACGGTGCCGGTCTGATGGACATCGTCACTAACCTCGCAGAGGACGCGTCGCGGCAGTTCCATCAACCCCCTTGGCGTGCAGGACACGACGCTCGCGCGCTCGGCTGTGCTCAATCGGCAATACGCCGATGGACATACGGCGATGCCGGTCAACGGCCAGGACGCCGTGCTGGTGCAGACGCCGGTGTGGTTGCCGCGCTGTGTGGACCCCGCCGGCGGCATCTGGTCGACCACGCGGGATGTATTGCGTTACGCCAGAATGCATCTGGGTGATCCTGCCGGAGAGGACGCGTTGTTGAGCGCGGCCAGCCGCCAGGCGATGCAGCGGCCGGCCGTTGCGGTTCCGGGGCTCGGTCTGCACATGGGGCGCAGCTGGTTCGTCCAAGAGGTGGACGGCCTGCGGGTCATCTCGCACAACGGCGACACCTCCGGCCAGCACGCCGTCCTGCTCGCGGTGCCCGAACGCCGGTTTGCCTTCGTCCTGCTGCTCAACGGTCAGCCCGGAGCCGCCGCGGCATTGGCCGCCCTGGATACCGCGCTGGCCGGCTATCCCGCAATGGCTGCGATGGCGGGGCGGGTCGGATTGATGCGGGCGCTGCTGGCTCCTGCGGATCTGGACACCATCGAGGTGGCCGCCGAACAGTTGCAGGCCTATGCGGGCCGCTACATCGACCCAGGCCAGGTCTCTACGTTCCGGATCGCGGGGCAGCGGCTGGAGAAGGTTTCCGAGCTGACCCCTGAACCGGGTGCGTGGCGGCCGGCCTTCTCCTCGCCGCCCGCCGACCCGATGCCGGTGAGTTTCATCGCACCGGACCTCGCGGTGGCCGGCGGAGTGCGGATCCCGTTCGTGCGCAACGCTGATGGCGGCATCGGCTGGATGGCGGACGGGTTGCGGCTTCGGCCGCGCGAGGACGACCGCACGAGCCGGCGGTCAAGGCGCTAGCTTTACCGACCGCCGATCCGCAACCGCAACTGCCCCTGGCCGCTCCCGGTCTCGACCAGATCCGGGCAGCGGCCGCGTAACGCCTCCAGCAGGCGAAGTCGCAGCGTGTACTCGGCGGCTGGGCAGTGCTCGCAGGCGCCGCCCAGACGCACCGCCACCTCGTCGCCGTATCGCTGCGACTGCACCGTGCCGCCGTGCGAGCCGATGAAGTCCCCGATCGAGCCGGCCAACAGATCAGCGGTGACGAGGTCGAGCACCTCCCCGGGGGCGGGCGCAACCACCCAGCCGGTCGGATCCTCCAACGCATCGCGCAGTGCGGTCCGCACCTCGCTGCCGCACGTCGACCACGACAGGCCTTCGCCCAGCCACAGCCAGACCGCCGAGCGTTCGGTGAGGGCACCGGAAAAGGTTCCGTGGTAGAGCATTTCACCCAGTCGGCCAGGCGCCCGGGTTACTCGGCCGACGGGCAACACCGCCCCGGTCGTCACCCAGCGCACCGCGCGGTCGTCACCGCCGACCCGCTCGGCGTGGATGCCGATCATGTCGACTGGAGCGCTGCCACGACAGTGCGGGCCGCCAGTGCCATCACCCACGCCAGGACGAACATGTAGCCGAACGCCAGCGCCGGCCATTTCCACGATCCGCTCTCCCGCCGCATCACGCCGACGGTGGACACACATTGCAGCGCATACATGAAGAACACCAGCAGGGCGGCGATGGTCGGGGCGTCGAACAACGCCCGCGTGGCCCCCGGATCGGACCCGGGCTCCTGCTGCACCCGCATCTGGCGCAGCGCCTGGGCCGGTTCCTCGGGATTCTCGGCCGCGGCGACCTGACCCAGGGTGGCCACGAACACCTCGCGGGCGGCCAGCGAGGACACGATGCCGATGTTGATGCGCCAATCGAAGCCGAGCGGTGCGAACACCGGCTCGACCGCCCGGCCGATCGCCGCCGCGTAGGAATTGTTCACGACGTAGGCTTCGACGGCGGCCGCGTCGGTGGTGTCCACCCCCGCCGCGGCGATGGCGGTCGCATCGCGCATTGGCAGATTCAGCAACGCCCACAACACCATCGTGGTCGCCAGGATGATCGTGGTGACCTTGCGCAGGAACGCCGCCGCCGCCGTCCACACCTCGGCGGCAACGCTTTTCAGCCGCGGAATCTGATACGGCGGCATCTCCATGTAGAACGGCAGCAGCGAGCCACTGCGTGATGACAGCTTCTTGAACACGGCCGCCACCAGCATCGCCGAGATCGCGCCGAAAAAGTACAGCGCGAACATCACCACCCCGCGGGCGTTGAACCCCCCGACCTTGGCATCGGCAGTGAAGAGCAGACTTACCAGCAGGATGTACACCGGAAGGCGCGCCGAGCAGGTCATCAGCGGTGCGCCCATCATGGTGGCCAGTCGGTCACGCGCCGACGGCAGCGATCGGGTGGCCATGATCCCGGGGATCGCGCAGGCGAATGACGACAGCAGGGCGACGAAGGCGCGGCCCTCCAGGCCGGCGCGCGCCATCACCCGATCCATCAGGAACGCCGCCCTGGCCAGATAGCCGGTCCCCTCCAGTACGGCGATGAGGACGAACAGCAGAACAATCTGGGGTAAAAACACCAGCACCCCACCGATCCCCCCGATAACTGCCTGGGACAGGAACGCCGACAGCCACCCCGCCCGTAGATGGGAACCCACCAGGTCGCCGAGCCAGCCGAAGAACCCCTCGACGTAGCCCTGCAGTGGCGCCGCTACGGTGAAGATCGTCTGGAAGAAGACGAACATCGTCAGCAGAAAGACCAGCGTGCCGATCACCGGGTGCAGCAGCACCGCGTCGATGCGCTGGGTGCGCGGATCGACGTCGGGCAACCGGTAGCCGGAGGACTCCAGGACTGATTCGGTCCACCCCGGCACCTCGGCGGGGTCGGTGGGTGGCGGCACGACCGGCTGCATCCAGGACAGGTGGGCGGCCATCACGCGGCGCAGCTCGGCGACGGCTTCCCGCCTGCCGCCGGCCACCGCGACCACCGGTACGCCCAGGGCCCTGCTCAGTGCCGGTGCGTCGATTCGGCCGTTACGACGAGTGAGGTCATCGGTGAAGGTGAGCACGACACACGTCGGCAGGCCGGTTTGCTGTACCTGGGCCAGCAGGCCGAGCGCACGCCGTAGCGTGGTGGCATTGAGTAGCACCAGCATGGCGTCGGGGGCGTCGAGGTGCTGGTGCCCGGTGTCGAGCACCTCCACCACGATGGCTTCATCCGGGCTGATCGGATCCAGGCTGTAGGTACCGGGCAGATCCTCGATCACCACCGTGTGGGTGTCATCGAGGCGCGCCTTGCCCTCATACTTGGCGACGGTGACACCCGGATAGTTACCGGTCTTGGCGTGCAACCCGGTCAGCGCGTTGAACAGCGTGGTCTTGCCCGAGTTGGGGCTGCCGACCAGAGCGAACCGGGTCAGGCCCGGGGTAGCGGTCGCCGAGGCGCCACCGGTTCCGCAGTGTGCGCCGCTCACAGATTCCAGGCTCACCGAACCGGTACGACGGCGATGCAGCGGGTCTGACTGCCCCGCAGCGCGATCTCGTAGTCGCCGACCCGGTAGATCACCGGGTCACCGAGGGGCGCACGGCGCACCATGGTGATCTGCACCCCGGGTACCAGTCCGAGGTCGAAGAGTCGACGGGCCACGGCCGGTTCAGTGTCGCCGTACCCGACCACGGCTGCGCGCTCGCCGCGTCGAAGGTCGGCGAGCGTTGGTGAGGTGTGTGAATCCGCACCGGCCAGCGTGCGTTTCCGCATCATCTCAGAAACCGGGGACATAAAGTTAGGGTAGCGTTACCTCGCAATGCGGGACAGGGTCAAAAGGCCCCAACTACACCCTGTAGTTGTTCGTTCACCCGCGGCTGGGACACTGGTCCTCATGAGTGAGCAGTCGGGCTCCGGAGTGCTGTGCGACCACTCGGTGACCGCCTCGGCGAAGCTGTTCGAACAGGCCTGCGCGGTGATCCCCGGCGGGGTGAACTCGCCGGTCCGGGCGTTCAGCGCCGTCGGCGGCACACCCCGTTACATCACCTCGGCGACGGGGTGTTGGCTCACCGACGCCGACGGCAACCGGTATGTGGACCTGGTGTGCTCCTGGGGCCCGATGATCCTGGGCCACGCCCATCCGGCGGTCGTGGAGGCGGTCGGCCGAGCGGCCGCCAACGGACTGTCGTTCGGGGCGCCCACCCCGGGTGAGACCGACCTCGCGGCCGAGATCATCGCCCGCGTCGCGCCGGTGCATCGGGTTCGTCTGGTCAATTCCGGCACCGAGGCCACTATGAGCGCGGTAAGACTGGCGCGCGGTTTCACCGGCCGGTCCAAGGTCGTCAAGTTCTCCGGCTGCTACCACGGCCACGTGGATGCCTTGCTCGCCGACGCCGGCTCGGGGGTGGCAACCCTCGGTCTGCCGTCCTCGCCCGGGGTCACCGGTGCCACCGCCGCCGACACGATTGTGCTGCCCTACAACGACATCGACGCCGTCGAGGCGGCGTTCGCGGCCTTCGGCAACACCATCGCCGCGGTCATCACCGAGGCCGCCGCGGGCAATATGGGAGCGGTGGCCCCGCTGCCGGGCTACAACGCCGCCCTGCGCCGCATCACCGCCGAGCACGGTGCCCTGCTGATCGTCGACGAGGTCATGACCGGTTTCCGGATCAGCAGATCGGGCTGGTACGGCATTGACCCGGTCGACGCCGACCTGTTCACCTTCGGCAAGGTGATGAGTGGCGGACTGCCGGCGGCGGCCTTCGGCGGACGAACCGAGGTGATGGAACGACTGGCCCCACTCGGGCCGGTATACCAGGCCGGCACCCTCTCGGGGAACCCGGTCGCGGTAGCAGCGGGCTTGGCCACCCTTCAGCACGCCGACGACGCGGTGTACGCCGCCCTGGATGTCAACGCCGACAGGTTGGCCGCAATGCTGGGCGAGGCACTGTCGAATGCCGGCGTCGCCCATCGCGTCGCGCGCGCCGGTAACTTCCTTTCGGTGTTCTTCACCGAGGACCCGGTGACCGATTTCGCCTCGGCGCGGGCCAGTGACACCTTCCGGTTTCCGCCGTTCTTCCACGCACTGCTCGACGCCGGTGTCTACGCGCCGCCGAGCGCCTTCGAAACCTGGTTCGTCTCAGCAGCACTCGACGACACCGCCTTCGAGCGGATCGCGGCCGCCCTTCCTGTCGCATCCCGGGCCGCCGCGGAAGCGAGACCGTCATGAGCGAACTCACCCAATCGGGCGGGCCGGCCAGCGGAGGCCGGACCATCGTTCATGTGATGCGCCACGGCGAGGTGCACAACCCGGAGAAGATTCTCTACGGCCGCCTTCCCGACTACCACCTCTCCGAACGCGGCCGCGCCCAGGCCGAGGCGGTCGCCGCGTGGCTGGCCAAGCGCGACATCATCTACGTCGTCGCCTCGCCGTTGGAGCGCGCCCAGGAGACGGCCGCTCCGATCGCCGCTCACCACGACCTGACGGTTGACGTCGACGAGTCGCTGATCGAGTCGCACAACGTCTTTCAGGGTCAGCGGGTTTCACCCGGCGACGGCGCGTTGCGTGATCCACGCAATTGGTGGCACCTGCGCAACCCTCGCTCGCCGTCCTGGGGTGAGCCCTACCACGAGATCGCCGACCGGATGAGTTCTGCGCTGCACCGGGCCCGAGTCAAGGGCGCGGGCCACGAAGCTGTCGCGGTCAGCCACCAACTACCCGTCGAGACCTTGCGCAGGGCGATGAACGACGAACCGCTGCATCACTTCCCGACCAAGCGGATGTGCAATCTGGCCTCGGTGACGTCGTTCTACTTCGACGGAGACGACTATGTCGGGTGGGGATACTCGGAGCTTGCCGGCCGGTGAAGTTGTTGGTGGCAGTCCTGGCAGCGGTCCTGATGACGGGTGGCGTGACAGGCTGCGCCACCGGTGACGACGCGGTCGCCCAAGGCGGCACCTTCCAGTTCGTGGCTCCCGGCGGCAAGACCGATATCTTCTACGATCCGCCGTCCGCCCGCGGCAGGCCCGGGCCGTTGTCCGGTCCGGACCTGATGGACACCGGCAAGACCATCTCGCTCGAGGACTTTGCCGGTCAGGTCGTGGTCATCAATGTTTGGGGTCAGTGGTGCGGACCGTGCCGCGCGGAGATCTCCGAGCTGCAGAAGCTCTATGACGCGACCCGCGCCGATGGTGTGGCAGTGCTGGGTATCGACGTGCGCGACAACGACATCCAAGCTCCGCGGGACTTCGTGATCGACCGCAAGGTCAGCTTTCCGTCGATCTACGACCCGGCGATGCGCACCATGATCGCCTTCGGCGGCAAATACCCGACCACGGTGATCCCGTCGACTGTGGTGCTCGACCGGGAACACCGGGTGGCCGCGGTGTTCCTTCGGGAGTTGCTCGACGATGATCTGCTTGCGCTTGTGAGACGGTTGGCGGCCGAACCAGCGCCGGAATCCTCGTGACCGGTCTGGCGGAGACCGCTGCCGCTGGCCCCCTCGCGCTGGCCCTGGGGCTGTGTGTTCTGGCCGGCCTGGTGTCCTTCGCGTCCCCGTGTGTGGTGCCCCTGGTGCCGGGCTACCTGTCCTACCTAGCCGCGGTCGTCGGTGCTCCCGGTGCCCCCGGTGCCCCCGGTGCCCCCGGTGCCGCCGGTGCTGCGCCCGAGTCCGGCTCCGGCACCCGGACCCGCTGGCGGGTGGCGGGGTCGGCGCTGTTGTTCGTCGCCGGGTTCACCGCCGTGTTCGTGCTCGGCACCGTGGCGGTATTGGGCATGACGACGACACTGATCACCAATCAGATTGTGCTGCAGCGCATCGGCGGTGTCGTGACCATCATCATGGGTCTGGTCTTCATCGGCTTCATCCCCGCGCTGCAACGCCAGGCCCGGTTCACTCCGCGGAGGTGGGCCGGTCTGGCGGGGGCGCCGCTGCTCGGGGCGGTGTTCGGTTTGGGGTGGACCCCGTGTCTGGGGCCCACGTTGACCGGGGTGATCGCGGTCGCGTCGGCCACCGACGGCGCGAGCGTGGCCCGTGGGGTGGTTTTGGTCATCGCCTACTGCCTGGGCCTGGGAATCCCGTTCGTGCTCCTGGCGCTGGGATCCGGTTGGGCGCTGAATGCCTTCGGCTGGCTGCGCCGGCATAGCCGCGCTATCCAGGTATTCGGCGGACTGCTCCTGGTCGCCGTCGGCGTCGCCCTGGTGACCGGGCTGTGGAACGACTTCACCTCCTGGGTTCGCGACGCCTTCGTCAGCGATGTGAGGCTGCCGATTTGACTTCTCATTCCCTGGAGCAGACAGACATAGGCGTTCCCGATAGGCCGCCGCTGGCGGGACGTTTACGTCTGCTCGCGCTGCGACCGTGGCGGGCATTGACCTCCATGGGCACTGCCCTGGTGTTGCTCTTCCTGCTCGCGCTCGGCGCGGTTCCCGGAGCGCTGTTTCCCCAGCGCAGTCTCAACGCGTCCAAGGTTCAGCAGTACCTCGACCAGCACCCGGTGATCGGCCCATGGTTCGATCGGCTGCAACTGTTCGACGTGTTCTCCAGTTTCTGGTTCACGGCCATCTACGCGCTGCTGTTCATCTCGCTGGTGGGATGTCTGACGCCGCGCACCGTCGAGCACTTCCGTGGCCTTCGCGCCACACCGGTGCCGGCGCCCCGAAATCTGAGCCGACTGCCCCGGCACACCACCATGACCCTCAGCGGGAACCCTGCAGAGATCGCCACCGGCATCGGCGCGCAATTGCGGGGTTGGCGGCGCGTCACCCGCGCCGGCGACGACGTCGTCGAGATCTCCGCCGAGAAGGGTTACCTGCGAGAGTTCGGCAACATCGTCTTCCACTTCTCCCTGATCGGTCTGCTCGCCGCCGTCGCCGTCGGCAAGTTGTTCGGCTACGAGGGCAACGTGATCGTGCTCGCCAACGGCGGTCCGGGATTCTGTTCGGCATCCCCGGCGGCGTTCGACTCCTTCCGGGCCGGCAACAACGTCGATGGCACCTCGCTGTACCCGATGTGTATCCGGGTCAACGATTTCCAAGCCCGCTACCTGCCGACCGGGCAGGCCGTCTCCTTCGCCTCCAACATCGACTATCAAGCCGGAAACGATCTGAACACCGGCACGTGGCGGTCCTACCGGCTGCAGGTCAACCACCCGTTGCGGGTCGGCGGGGACCGGGTCTACCTACAGGGGCACGGTTACGCCCCGACTTTCACCGTCACGTTCCCCAATGGCCAGCAGCGCACCCAGACTGTGCAATTCCTACCCAATGATCTGCAGAGCCTGCTCTCGTCGGGCACGATGCGCATCGATCCGCCGGCCGGGCTGTATGCCGCCGATGAGCGGCGCAAGAACCAGATCGCCATCACCGGGCTGTTCGCCCCGACCCAGCAGATGGACGGCAAACTGCTGTCATCGAGCTTTCCCGAAATGCGGGATCCGGCGGTCGCCGTCGACATCTATCGCGGCGACACCGGCCTGGACAGCGGCCGCCCTCAGTCCCTGTTCAGTCTGGACACCCGGCTCGTCGAGCAGGGGCGGCTGAACAAGCTCAAGCGGGTCAACCTCACCGCCGGTCAGCAGGTCGATCTCGGTGACGGCACCACGGTGCGATTCGACGGTGCCACCGAGTTCGTCAATCTGCAGGTCTCCCACGACCCCGGCCAGGTATGGGTGCTGGTGTTCTCGATGACCATGATGGGTGGTCTGCTGGTGTCGCTGGTGGTGCGCCGCCGGCGGGTGTGGGCGCGCATTCATCAGGTAGGACCCGGTACGGTGAAAGTCGAGTTGGGAGGCCTTGCCCGCACCGATAATTCGGGGTGGGGTGAGGAGTTGGACAAGCTGGCTCAGCGAGTGGCGGCAGCGGATCGCGCATCGGGGCCTGCGAATGGCGACAGCGGATCGCCCATGAGGCGCAGCGAGTAGCGAAGGCGGATCGCGCATGAATACCGATATCGACCTCGGTCTGGCCCGGTTCTCGGACTGGGCCTTCACCGCATCAGTCGTCGTCCTGGTTCTGGCCCTGCTGCTGCTGGCGGTCGAACTCGCCTCCAGTCGCTCCCGCCGGGTCCACGAGCGTGAACTGGTTGCCGCCACGGCTCCGGTGTCGGGCACCACCGGCGGCGTGGACCTGGCCGACCAAAAAACGACGGACGAGGGCCCCGGCGTGGTCGCCGAAACCCCCGCGCCGCCGTTGTCCGAACGGGTCGGCAAGGCCGGACTCAGTCTGGTCTACCTCGGCGTCCTGCTGCTGCTGGCCTGCATCGTGCTGCGCGGCTTGGCCACCCATCGGGCGCCGTGGGGCAACATGTACGAGTTCATCAACCTGACCTGCTTCTGCGGTCTGGTTGCCGCGGCAGTGGTCTTGCGTAAACCGCAGTACCGGGCGCTGTGGGTCTTCGTCCTGGTGCCGGTGTTGGTCCTGCTGACGGTTTCCGGTAAGTGGCTCTACACCCACGCTGCACCGGTGATGCCCGCGCTGCAGTCCTACTGGCTGCCGATCCACGTCTCGGTGGTCAGCCTGGGCTCTGGAGTGTTCCTCGTCGCCGGCGTGGCCAGCATCCTGTTCCTGCTCAAGATGTCGCGGTTCGCCGCGCCGGATGCGCACGGCGCCTGGGCCGGCATCGTGGCCAAGTTGCCCGACGCCCAGACGCTGGATCGCATCGCCTACCGCACCACCATCTTCGCCTTCCCGGTCTTCGGGTTCGGCGTCATCTTCGGGGCCATCTGGGCCGAGGAGGCATGGGGCCGCTACTGGGGTTGGGACCCCAAGGAGACGGTGTCGTTCATCGCCTGGGTGATCTACGCGGCGTACCTGCATGCCCGCTCGACGGCGGGTTGGCGGGACAAAAAAGCGGCGTGGATCAACATCGCCGGGTTCGCCGCAATGGTGTTCAACCTGTTCTTCATCAACCTGGTGACCGTCGGTCTGCACTCCTACGCGGGAGTGAGCTGACCGCTGCCGCGCCTGGCGGCGGACGCGTTCAGCCCGGATTGTTGTCCCCGTGGCTGAGCCGCCACAGGAAGTCCGGGTCGTCATCGGGTCCGATGACACGCGGCGTGGGCCGATTGGCCCGGGCGCGGATCGCCCGCAGGGCGACATAAGCCAGTGCGGCGGCGACGAGGATGAGCAGCAGGTAGACCACGCAGAAAACCTCCTTGGTTGCGAATATACGCGCGTCGGTAGGCTTCCCGCCGTGACGGAAAATCAGGCAGGCGGCAGCACCGGCCGCATGGTGCGCGACATCGTCGTCTACACGCTGGCCCGGCTGGGCCTCGTCGCCATCCTCACCGCGGGGATCTACTTCGTGGCGCAGCTGATCGGCGTCCAGGTCCCGCTCGCGGTGGCGGTGCTGTTCGCGATCGTGATCGCGCTGCCGCTGGGTATCTGGGTGCTGGCTCCGCTGCGGCGGCGGGCCACCGAGGGTATCGCCGAGGTGGACGAGCGCCGCCGCCGCGACCGCGAGCAGTTGGAAGCCAGGCTGCGCGGCGAGAAACCGGAGTAAGGCTGCGCGGCCTTGGTCAGCCGGCAGCCGCCAGAGCGGCGGCCACCGCGATCGACCACACGAGCATGGTCAGGCCGGTGTCGCGCAGTACCGGGATCAGCTCACGTCCACCCTTTCCGGTGCGGATCGGCCTGGCGGCCCGCACCGCCAGTGGCAACGACAGGAAGCCCAGCCCGCACCACGGGGTGGCCCGCATCAAAACCACCGTCATCACCGCGGCGACCCCGAGCAGCGACAGGTAGAGCATCCGGGTCCGCGTATCGCCGAGGCGCACCGCCAGCGTCATCTTGCCGGCCACCCGGTCGGTCGGGATGTCCCGAAGATTGTTGGCCACCAGCACCGCCGAGGACATCGCCCCGACGGCGACCGCGGCGGCCACCCCCACCCAGTCTGCCCGCAACGCCTGGGCGTACTGGGTGCCCAACACCGCCACCAGACCGAAGAACACGAAGACGGCGATCTCGCCGAAACCGGCGTATCCGTAGGGTCGTGATCCCCCGGTGTACAGCCATGCCCCCGCGATGCACAGCAGCCCCACGCCGATCAGCCACGGCGCGGTGAGCAGTGCCAGCGCGACGCCGGCCACCGCCGCGACGCCCAGGCTCACCAGCGCGGCGGTCAGCACAGCCCGGGGTGCGGCCAGTTTCGAGCCCACCAGTCGCAGCGGACCGGCCCGCTCGTCGTCGGTGCCGCGGATCCCGTCGGAGTAGTCGTTGGCGTAGTTCACACCGACGATCAACGCCAGCGAAACCGCCAGCGCCAGTGACGCTTTCCACCACACCGCCGACCCGAGCCATGCCGCGGCGCCGGTGCCTGCGATGACCGGGGCGACGGCGTTGGGCAGGGTCCGCGGCCGTGCCCCCTCGACCCACTGGGCGATGGTTGCCATCAGACGGCCAGTTCCAGGACGAGGTTGATGGTGCTGGCCATCCGCCGGGTGGTCAGGTTGCGGGTCACCCCGACCGCCACTGCGGCGCAGAGGCCCAGGACAATCGCCGTGCCGATCCGGAACATTCGAAGGAGCCTAGTGCCCGACAATGCAGGGATGATCGGCGTGATCGGCGGAAGCGGCTTCTACTCCTTCTTCGGCAGGGATGCGCGCAGCGTCACCGTGGATACGCCCTACGGGCCGCCGAGCGCACCGATCACGGTCGGGCGGGTGGGCTGCCACGAGGTCGCCTTCCTGCCCCGGCACGGTCGCAGCCACGAGTTCTCCCCGCACACCGTGCCGTACCGCCCCAACATGTGGGCGCTACGGGCGCTGGGGGTGCGCAGAGTGTTCGGGCCGTGCGCGGTCGGCAGCCTCACCGCCGAGTTGGGCCCCGGCGCGGTCGTGGTCCCCGACCAACTCGTGGACCGCACCCGCGGCCGCCCCGACACCTACTTCGATTCCGGCGGCATCCACGTCGAATTCGCCGACCCGTACTGCCCGACGCTGCGCGCGGTCGCCGCAGCCCAGCCCGGGGTGGTCGACGGCGGCACCATGGTGGTGGTGCAGGGGCCGCGGTTCTCCACTCGCGCGGAAAGTCAGTGGTTCGCCCGGCAGGGTTTCACGCTGGTGAACATGACCGGATATCCCGAGGCTGTGCTGGCCCGGGAACTGGAAATGTGTTACGCCGCAATCGCCTTGGTGACCGATATCGACGCCGGGGTGACGGTCGGGGCGGGGGTTCGCGCCGTCGACGTTTTCGGGGAGTTCGAGCGCAACATCGGCCCGTTCAAGGAGTTGGTGCACCGCGCCATCGACGGGGTGAGAGCCGAACGCGTCTGCACGCACTGCCTGGCCCATGAGGGTGTGGAGCTTCCCTTCGACCTGCCGTAACGACTGGTCACGCCCGTGTCCATACTGGACTGCGTGAAGACAGAGATTTGTGACCGGTTCGGCATCGAGTTCCCGCTGTTCGCCTTCAGTCACTGCCGCGACGTGGTTGCCGCGGTGACCAACGCGGGCGGGTTCGGCGTTCTGGGCGGCGTGGCGTTTCGGCCCGACCAACTCGAGCAGGAACTGACCTGGATCGACGAGCACGTCAACGGCAAGCCCTACGGCGTGGACATCATCGTTCCGGCCAAGTACGAGGGCAAGGGCGAAAATCTCACGCGCGACCAGTTGGCCGAACGTATCCCGGCGGAGTACCGGGACTTCATCAACGAACTTCTCCAGGCACACGACATCGAGGCCGAGGAACTGCGAGTGGGTTCCTCCGCACTCGGTGGAGACACCGGCAAGGGATTACTCGACGTTGCGCTCAACCATCCGATCGCGATGATGGCCAATGCGCTGGGCGTGCCGCCGGATTACATGATCGAGGCCGGCAAGGAACGCGGGATTCCGGTCGCTGCTCTGGTCGGCGCCAAGGAACATGCCATCAAGCAGGTTCAGGCGGGTGTCGACCTCATCGTGGTCCAGGGCACCGAGGCCGGCGGGCACTGCGGCGAGGTGACGACGCTGGTGCTCATCCCGGAGGTGCTCGACGCCATCGCCGAGATCCCCGGCGGTAAGGACGTGCCGGTGCTCGCCGCCGGTGGCATCGTCACCGGCCGGCAGATGGCGGCCTGTGTGGCGATGGGCGCCGCGGGAGCGTGGACCGGTTCGGTGTGGTTGACCACCGACGAGGCTGAGACCGCTCCGTTCACCAAGCAGAAGATGCTCGCGGCGTCCTCGCGGGACACCGTCCGCTCGGCCGGCCGAACCGGAAAGCCGTCGCGGCAGTTGCGGTCGGACTGGACCGACGCCTGGGCGCCCAGTCCGAAAGGCCGCCAACCGTTGCCACTGCCGCTGCAGGCGATGATCGCCGAACCGGCGTTGCGCCGCATCGACAAGCTCGCCGAGGGCGGGCACCCCGGCGCCCAGGCGCTGTCCACCTACTGGGTCGGTCAGGGTGTCGGTCTGATGAACAAGATCAAACCCGCCCGGGAGGTGGTCCTGGAGTTCATCGAGGACTACGTCAACGCCGCCGAGCGGCTGTTCCGCACCCTCGACGACTGACTCTGGCCTAGATTCGGGAGCCGTGACCACGATTTTCACGGCCCGCAAAGTCGTCACCATGAATCCGGCCAACCCGGAGGTTCAGGCGGTCGCGGTGCGAGAGGGCCGGATCGTATGTGCTGGCAGCCTGGCGGAATGCCAGTCCTGGGGACCGGCGGAGGTCGACGACCGCTTCGCCGACCACGTCCTGATCCCCGGCTTCGTCGAAGCCCACGGCCATACCGCTGACAGTGCCAGCGAACTCATGCCCTACGTCGGCTACCACCCTTACCCGCTGTCGGACGGCCGGGCCACCACACCCATCCGCAGCTATGAGGACCTCATCGAACGTCTGAAGGCTCAAGACTCCGTCCTGCCGCCGGGAGAACCTCTGGTGGCCAACGGATTCGACCCGATTTACTTCCCGCATCTGCCGCGGCTGTCCAGGCGCGAACTGGATCAGGTCTCCACTGTCCGGCCGGTTTTCGTCCGGCACGCCAGCGGACATCTGGCGACGGTGAACACCGCGCTGCTGCAGGCGGAGGGCATCACCAAAGATTCGCCGACGCCGGGCATCGGCCGCGACGCCGACGGTGAACTCAACGGCGAGCTTCAGGAGGCTCCGGCCATGACCCTGGCCAAGTCGGCGTTCGACAAGCTGATGGCCGCCAGCCTCGGACCGAGGCCGATCGAGATCCATGCGGCGATGTGCCGCAATGCCGGGGTGACGACGTCCACCGAACTCATCGGAATGCTCCTGATCGCGCCGGATCAGGTGAAGGTCTGGCAGGACACGGTCAACGCGCCGACGTTCCCGGCTCGAATGGTGCTCTACAACCTGCCGGTGATGCCGGGCAGCACCGTGGACTACAACGCGGTGGCCGACGCCGCGCTGAGGTTGCGTGAGATCGAATCCGACAAACTGCGTGCCCCCGGTATCAAACTGGTCGCCGACGGTTCGATCCAGGGCTGGACCGCGGTGGTCAACGAGCCCGGCTACTTCACCGGCGAGGACCACGGGCTGCTGATGTTCTCCCCGGAGGACATGTTGGCCGCCGTTCGGGCGTTTCATGCCCGCAAGCTCAATGTGCACTGCCACTGCAACGGCAACGGCGCCGGGCAGATCTTCATCGACGCCGTCGAGGAGGTGCTGCGCACCGATGCCTGGCTGGATCACCGCCACGTCGTGCAGCACTCCCAGATGACCACCGCCGCCCAGTACCGCCGGATGGGTCGGCTGGGTATCTGCGCCAACATCTTCACCAACCACATCTGGTATTGGGGTGACCAGCACTATGAACTCACCATGGGCCCCGAGCGGACCCGTGGGATGTGGGCGTGCCGCACGGCGTTGAACTCGGGCGTGCCGTTGTCGTTCCACACCGACTCCGGTGTCACCCCGGTGGGCCACCTGATGACGATGTGGTGCGCGGTCAACCGCATCACTCCCAGCGGCCGGGTGCTCGGCGAGTACGAGAAGATCACCCCGTACGAGGCGCTGCACGCGGCCACCCTCGGTGCTGCCTTCCAGTTGCACATGGATCACGAGATCGGTTCCATCGAGGCTGGCAAGTATGCCGATTTCGCAGCGCTCAAAGACTCCCCACTCGACGTCGAACCGATGGGGATCCGCGACATCGAGGTGTGGGGCACCGTGGTGGGCGGCGAGGTGTTTCAGGCCGCACGCCGGTGAAGCCGTCGATCCCCGTCACGGTGATCGGCGGATACCTCGGTTCGGGAAAGACGACATTGCTCAACCGGGTGCTTCGTCAGACGGTAGGGCGCCGGATCGCCGTGCTGGTCAACGACTTCGGCAACATCGGCATTGACGGCGACCTCATCGCCGCGGCCGACGGTGACACCATCACGCTGACCAACGGGTGCGTGTGTTGCATGATCGGCAGTGACCTCATGACGGCACTGTGGTCGGTCCGCGACCGCGAGGACCCCCCGGATCACGTCGTCATCGAAGCCAGCGGTATCGCCGACCCGGCCCCGATCTCCCACCACGCACTGACACCCGGATTCGATCTGGACGGGATCGTGGTGCTGCTGGACGCCGAGACGGTGCGCCGCCGGGAGCGCCATCCGGTGGTCGGCCGCACCATCCGCCGCCAGCTCGCTGCTGCGGATGTGTTGGTGCTCAACAAGACCGATCTGGTCTCGGCCGCCCAACTCGCTGAACTCGATGAGTGGCTGGCCCGGTCCGCGCCGGGTGTGCCGGTGCTTCATGCCCGCGACGGCGACGTTCCGGTGTCGGCACTGGCCGGCTTCGCCCACGATGGCCTGCCGGGCATCGAACCGACCGCCCACGACCATGGCCACGACTACCTCACCGTGAGTGTCCCGCTGGAACAGCCCATCGACCGGCCGCGGCTCGAACGATTCCTGGACGGGCTTCCGGAGGGGGTGCTGCGCGTGAAAGGCATTGTCCAGCTGAAGGAGTCGCCCGATCGACGCACGGTGGTCCATCGGGTTGCCACCCGGCGAACCATCAGCACCGAAGGTCCCTGGCGGGCCGGCGACTCGGGCCGACTGGTTCTGATCGCGTTATCCGGGGTGCCTGTGGACGGTCTTGTTTACCCGCTGTTGGCCTGACGCTCCGCCGCCCGACATCGAAGCGGGCGCGATGCTCCGATGATTAACGTTATGTACACCGACACAACATCGTTCGGTTTCGATACAGACATTTGACCCGAACATCGTTCGGGTTGTGAGCGCAACGTCAGTACTCATCGCCCCGCAACAAACGAGATTCGACCGCGATCCCCGCTACACCCTGCTCTTGACGTCCGAGCCCGGCCACATCCTGGCCGCCCAGCGACTCCGTTACGAAGTGTTCTCGACCGAGTCGGGCTTCACGCTTCGCAATGAGGACCAACTCGACATCGACTGTTTCGACGACTACTGCGACCACCTCATCGTCCGCGAAGACCACACCGGTGAACTTGTGGGCTGCTATCGAATGCTGCCCCCGCCCGGCGCCATCGCCGCAGGCGGACTCTACTCGGCGCGGGAATTCGACATTTCCGCACTGGACGCGCTCCGGCCCTTCACGGTCGAGATGGGGCGTGCCGTGGTGCGTGCAGATCATCGCAACGGTGCGGTGATTCTGATGATGTGGACCGGAATCCTGGCCTACCTGGATCGTTGCGGCTACGACTACGTCATCGGCTGCGTCTCCGTCCCCACCCACACCGAGGGGCCGCCGGGGAGTCAGCTTCGGGGAATCCGGGATGCGGTCCTGCAGCGGCATGGGGCCGCCCCGGAGTTCACCGTGCGTCCCTACCGGCCGGTGCAACTCGAAGGCCGCCCCCTTGACAGCATCGACCCGCCTGCACGCACGACCATCCCCGCCCTGATGCGTGGCTACCTTCGGCTTGGTGCACAGATCTGCGGTGAACCCGCCCACGATCCCCAGTTCGGAGTCGGTGACTTCCTCGCACTTCTGGACAAGCGCAGAGTCGATCTGCGATTCCTCACCCGGCTGCGGTCTGCTGCTGCGGCAGGTCAGCATGCCGCCGCGATCGCTCAGGGAACGCACCGCTGGTGACCGCGACCGAGCATGCCTGGCTGCCGAAGACGTCGTGCACACCGGAATGTGTGCGTGCCGGGCTCGGTGAGCCCGACCATCGCCTGGTGGCCGCGATCCGGGCCGCCCGGCGGATCGTCGCCGCCGGGCTGATTGTGACGACGCTGCCCGTGCTCGCCCTCCCGCTGCCGTGGCGGCCTCACGCGCAGCGGTTCTACTGCCGGACCCTGCTGGGATGCCTGGGCATCCGATTCACCCTCTCCGGGGACCCCATCCGCAATCTTCGGGGCATGCTGGTCGTCAGCAACCACGTGTCCTGGGTCGACATCTTCGCGATCGGAGCAGTACTACCGGGCTCTTTCGTGGCGCGTGCCGATGTCTTCGACTGGCCGGCGGTTGGCATCGCGGCGCGAATGGCCAGCGTCATTCCCATCGACCGGGCCAGCCTTCGTCAGCTTCCCGCCGTTGTCGACACCGTGGTCGACCGACTGCGCAACGGGCACACCGTGGTCGCCTTTCCGGAAGGCACCACCTATTGCGGCACCGATCACGGTGACTTCAGACCCGCGCTGTTCCAGGCCGCCATCGACGCGGTCCGACCGGTACAACCCCTGCGTCTGAGCTACCACCACCGGGACGGCAGTCCGTCCACCGCGACTGCTTTCCTCGGAGAGGATTCCCTGTGGGCGTCGATACGGCGCATCGTCCGGGCGCGTGGTACCACCGTTCACGTCCAGGTGCTCCCACTGCACCTGCCTAGGGACGGCCGTGGGGGACTGTCGGCGCTGTGCCACGGAGCCGTACACCGGCAATCGGTGAACGGGGTGTGACGGCGGCGGATCTGGTCGCGGCGGGAATCTGCCCGGTCGCCTGGAAAATGATCCGCCGCGAGATTTCCACCGCGTGGTCGGCGAACCGCTCGTAATAACGGCTCAGCAGAGTCGTGTCTACTGCGGCGGTTGTGCCGTGTCGCCACTCTCGGTCCAGCAATACCGTGAACAAGTGCCGGTGCAGGTCGTCCATCGCATCATCGGCGTCCCGTATGTAACGGGCCCTGCCGAGGTCGCACGATTGGATGACTTGGTACGCGCTCCCTGCCAAATCAACAGCGATACGGCCCATTTCGGCGAAGTAGCCATTGACGTCTTCGGGCAGGGCGTGTTGTGGATGGCGGAGTCGGGCGATCTCGGCCACGTGGACAGCCAGTGCCGCCATACGTTCAAGGTCGGCGACGATTTGTAGCGAGCTGACCGCCGCCCGCAGATCACGGCCCATCGGCGACTGGAGGGCGAGCAGTTGGAAACCGGCCTCCTCAGCCTTGCAGCTGAGGAACGTGATGGTCTCGTGACTTCCGATAACCTGCTCCGCAAGAAGCAGATCGGCTTGGAGAACAGCGTGAGTCGCGTTTTCCATTGCGCTACCGGTTAACTGGCAAATGTGCGCCAGCTGATCGGTCAGGGCCTGAAGTTGGGCACCGTACGCGGACCGCATGTGGCGAGGGTAGAGGTCGGAGGAGAATCAATCGCCGACAGCGCGTGAACGGCGCGTGAACGGCAGTTCGTCCGACCCTACCGTGCACCCGGTGTTCAATCAGACTTCACCGCTGCGTCGCCTCGCGGGCCTAGGGTTCCGCTTCGACCCGGTGCATCGTCGGCCGACCGGCGCGACTGAACCCCCGATGCGCCACGTCCCCTGGAGGCAACCGAGATGAGATCCAGACGGAACCCTGCCGCTGTCGTCGCCGTGGCCGCGTTCCTGGCCGCAGGTTGCTCGCAGACCGGACCGGTGCAGCCCTACGCCCAGGACGTCCGGGTGGTCTGTGCCGGCAAACAGTCGCTGACTGCCAGCGGTTCGACCGCTCAGGCCAACGCCATCA
Source organism: Mycobacterium sp. (assembly GCF_044370595.1). Lineage (GTDB taxonomy): Bacteria > Actinomycetota > Actinomycetes > Mycobacteriales > Mycobacteriaceae > Mycobacterium. The sequence goes on along the minus strand of NZ_JBILVF010000001.1, from coordinate 18,392 downwards.
CCCACTTCGTCAAGGCGTACCAGAGCGCCTGCCCGGACAAGGGACTTGACTACACAGCCAACGGCTCCGGTGCGGGAGTCCAGGAATTCATCAGCGGGAAGACCGACTTCGGCAACTCGGACTCACCCCTTCAAGGCGGTGAGTACGAGGCGGCCAAGAAGCGGTGCGATGGCGCTGATGCCCTCAACATCCCGATCGTCTTCGGGCCGATCGCGATCACCTACAACCTGCCCGGGGCCGACGTGTTGATCCTCGACGGACCGACGCTGGCGGGCATCTTCTCGGGGGCGATCACCCGCTGGGACGATCCAGCCATCTCCGCCCTCAACCTGCCGTCCGGCCGAGCGCACCCCACCCCGCGCACCTCGATGCCGGCGATGGACATCAAGGTCGTCCACCGCAGCGATCAGTCCGGTACGACCGACAACTTCCAGCAATACCTGCAGGCTGCATCGGATGGGGCGTGGAAGGCCGGTGCCGGTAAAACCTTCAACGGCAAGGTCGGCCAGGGAGCCACCGGGAACCAGGGCGCTGCCGAGAAGGTCAAGAACACACCCGGCGCGATTTCCTACAACGAGTGGTCCTTCGCCATCGACCAGGGTCTGCCGACCGCCGACATCAAGACCCCCGCAGGTGTCACCCACATCGGTACCGACTGGGTCGGCACGTCCATCGCGCCGGTCACCATCACCGGGCAGGGCAACAACCTGGTCCTCGATATGACCCCGGCCTACCAGCCGACCGAGAAGTTCGGATATCCACTGCTGCTGGCCGGTTATGCGATCGTCTGTTCCCGCTACCCGGACAAACAAACCGGCGAGGCCGTGCAAGCCTTCCTGCAATCGGCGGTGACCGTCGGCCAGACCGATCTCAACAAGGTCGGCTACATCCCGTTGCCGCCCGAACTTCAGACCCGGGTCGCCAGTGCGGTCACCAGCATCGGCTGACCGGGGCCGCCAAGCGTTCACCTGTCGGTAACCCCAGGGCCGTCGACGAGCGTTAGGGTGCGCGCGTGCAGATACACCTGGATGGCTACACCGTTGTCGACGACGAGGACGACGATCCGATCCTGCTCGATCCCAGCGGCGTCGCGGTGGATACCTGGCGGGAGAACTATCCCTATGACCATCGAATGTCCCGACCTGACTACGAAGAGCAGAAACACATCCTCCAGGTCGAACTGCTGAAGTTGCAGAACTGGACCAAGGCCAACGGACTGCGGCATGTGATCGTGTTCGAGGGCCGCGACGCCGCCGGGAAAGGCGGCACCATTAAGCGGTTCATGGAGCACCTCAATCCGCGCGGAGCGCGCGTCGTGGCACTGGAGAAGCCGACCGAAAGGGAAAGCACGCAGTGGTATTTCCAGCGCTACGTCAAACACCTGCCGTCGGCCGGAGAGATCGTGCTCTTCGATCGGTCCTGGTACAACCGCGCCGGGGTCGAGCGCGTCATGGGCTACTGCACGCCCAAGCAACACGCTGAATTCGTCAGGCAGGTGCCGCTGTTCGAACAGATGCTCGTCAACGACGGAATCAGCCTGACCAAGCTGTGGTTCTCGGTGTCCCCGTCCGAACAGCGGACCCGGTTCACCATCCGGCACGTTGATCCGGTCCGGCAATGGAAACTTTCACCGACTGACCTTGCCTCGCTGGACAAGTGGGACGACTACACCGCCGCCAAGGTCGACATGTTCACCTGGACCGACACCGAGGTCGCACCGTGGACGGTCGTCAAGAGCAACGACAAGAAGCGTGCTCGCGTCAACGCCATGCGCCATGTCCTGAGTAAGTTCGACTATGCCGACAAGGACTATGAGGCGGTTGGTCAGCCCGACCCGCTGATCGTCGGGCGTGCGGTCTCCCACTCAGACTGAACCGAACGCCGGCAGAAGGCTACTCGGCCGCCAGTGGCAGTCGCACTTCAAACCGGGCACCACGTGCCAGGTTGCGCGCCGACAGCGAACCCCGGTGTGCCCGAACCAGGCCTGCCGCGATCGCCAGGCCCAGTCCCGATCCGCTGGGCAGTGACGAATCCGATCGCGGCACGCGGTCATTGGAGCCGCGGTAGGCGACGTCGAACACTCGAGGCAGGTCAGCGGCGTCGATCCCCACCCCGGTGTCGTCCACCCGGGCCCAGGCGCCCTCCTGATCGACGCCCACGGCCAGGGTGACGGTGCCGCCGGCGGGTGTGTGCGCGATCGCGTTCGCGACCAGGTTGGACAACACGCGCACCAGGGCGCGATCGCTGCCGATCACCCGGACCGGATGTGCCGGCAACTCGGCTTGCAGTGCCACCCCGGCGCGTTCGGCGGCGATTCCGTGCGCGGACATCACATCGTCGACCACCTCGTCGAGCGCCACCCGTTCGTAGGGCGCGTTGACCGCGCCGGCGTTGATCTTGGCCATCTCGAAGAGGTCGTCGACCATCTCCTGCAGGCGGATGCTCTCGCCCTCGATCCGCTTGGCCTGAACTCGTACCTCGTCGTCGCTGACCACACCGTCGGCGATCGCCTCAGACAGCGCCCGGATCCCTGCCAGTGGGGTGCGCAGGTCGTGACTGACGAAGGCGACCAGTTGGCGTCGGGACTGCTCTGCGGCGGCCTCCGCGTCTTGAATCTCCTGTTCCCACACGGTCCTTCGGGCGAGGTAGCGTGCCATCATCACCGCGGAGGGCACGGTGACGACCGCGACGACCAGCAGCACGAGCGCAAGCGCACGGAAACTCGGTTGAGCCATGAACCGGCTGGCGCAGAACGCTCCGGCGAGCGTAGCCAGCGTCGGAATGAGCACCAGGACAACCATGCTGACCAACAGCGACCACGACCGGGCCAGCCTGATGATCAGCGCACCGAAGAGCACCACCGGCAGTGAGCAGCCCAGCGCGAGCAGTGCATCCCCGAACAACTCAGGCAGAGGCACGGTCACCGCCGCCGGCTTCGCCCCGCCAAAGGTAACCGCGCCCCCAGATGGTCTGGACGCGATGGTGGTCGCCCAGTTTGGAGCGCAGCCGCTTGACGTGGACGGTAACCGTCGACAAGTCTCCGAAATCCCAGTTCCACACCCGCTTGAGCAGTTCCTCCCGGGAGAACACGGTGTCGGTGTGGGTCAAGAAGAACAACAGCAGATCGAATTCCCGGTTGGTCAGGCCGACCGGTTCACCGGCGATGGTCACCGATCGGGACGCGGTGGAGACGGTCAGTTGGCCCACCGTGATCTCCAGTGGCACCGTCGACGGCGGCGCCGGGGTGCGGCGCAGCACAGAGCGCACCCGCAGCGCGAGTTCCCGTGGGCTGAAGGGCTTGGTCAGGTAGTCATCGGCGCCGGCCTCCAGGCCTGCGATCCGGTCGTCCTCCTCGCCGAGGGCGGTGAGCAGGATCACCGGCACGGTGTAGTCGCCGCCTTGGCGCAGGGTCCGGCACAGTGACAACCCGCTGGGGCCGGGCATCATCACGTCCAGGACGGCCACGTCGATCCGTTCGGTGCCCAGCACCCGCAAAGCTTCGCTGCCGTCGCCGGCCACCCGCACTTCGAGCCCGTCGCGTTCCAGGTAGCGCCGGACGACGTCGCGCACCACGGCGTCGTCGTCGGCGATCAGAACGCGGGCGGTCATAATTTCGAGCCTAACCGTGGCGGCAACGCAACCGGTTCTATCGTCACGCTTTCGTCACGGTGAGAACCGTTGGCGCAACGCCCGCCGGTCCAGTTTGCCGATGCCGAGGCGAGGGAGCTCCTCGACGAAGTGCAGTTCCCGCGGCGCCGCTTTGGCGTCCAGTGACCGGGCCACAAACTTGCGCAGTTCGGCCAGGGTGGGGCTCGCCGCAGCCGCGGCCGGCACTACCGCCACGGCCATTCGCTGGCCGAGTCGATCGTCAGGTACGGCGAACACCGCGCATTCGGCCACCCCCGGGTGCCGATTCAAGACCGCTTCGACCGGGCCGGGCAGAATCGTCAGCCCGCCGGTGTTGACCGCGTCATCGGTGCGGCCGAGCACCGACAGCCGGCCGGACGCGTCGAAGCATCCCCGGTCGTCGGTGTGGAACCACCCCGGCTCGCCGAACGGGTCGGGATGCGGGGGATTGCGGTACCCCGATGCCAGGGTGGCGCCCCCGATGACGATGCGTCCCTCCCCGGCCGGATCGGGGTCGTCGATGTGCACCTGCACACCGGCCAGGGGGACCCCGTCGTAGACGCACCCGCCGGCCGTCTCGCTGGAACCGTAGGTTCGTACCACGGTGATCCCGGCTTCGGCGGCACCGTCGAGCACCGGAGCCGGGGCCGGCCCGCCGCCGAGCAGAACGGCGTCCAAGTCGGCCAGCGCTGCGGTCGCGTCAGGGTCGGTCAGCGCGTTGGCCAGTTGGTTGGCCACCAGTGCGGTGTAGCGGCGGCCGGAGCCGAGTTCGGATACCGCCCTCGGCAGTTCGGCCGGGTCGAAACCGCCGGAGACGTCCAACTCGGCCGGAACCGTTCCGGCCAGCAGGCTGCGCACGAGAACCTGAACGCCGGCGATGTGGTGCGTCGGCAGGGCCAGCAGCCAGGTCCCCGGGCCGCCGAGGCGGTCATGGGTGGCCGAGGCGCTGGCGATCAATGCCGCCGCAGTCAGCATCGAGCCCTTCGGGGTGCCGGTGGTGCCGGAGGTGGGAATCACCAGGGCGATGTCATCGGCGATCTCGGCGCCGATCCGCAGTGCTGCCGCCAGCGATTCGCTCACTCTTAGATCGCAGGCCGGAACCGGAACCAGGGGGGAATCGCGACCGTCAAGGACTCCCAGCAGGGCGGTCATCAGCGACAATGCCGAAGGACCGGGCGGAACGATCAACGCCCGAAGGGTAGCTATCCGAACTCCTCGGTGCCGCGTTCGTCACTGCGTTCGTCACTGCGTTCGTCATCGAGGGGCCAGCCGTAAGCGGCGAGTTTGGCCCGCACCCGCTCGACCTCCGACGGTTGGGGCAGTTGGTCGGTGATCCGCAGAATCTCCGCACCGATGTCGATGAAGCCAAGCTGAGGAAGATGGCGGAGTTGGCCGGCCACCTCGATGATCTCGTCGGCGGTCAGGCGCCGGGACAACAACGCCAGGATCGGCAGGTAGTCATTGCGCGGAACGCCGTTGGGGTAGCCGGCCCGCAGCCAGGAGACGATGTTTCCGAGGAATCGGTTCACCGGTGTCACTCCTCAAAGCTGGACGCGCCGAAATCACTCGTCCCGATTTTAGGGTCTGTTGTTGCTCAGCGCTGCCCGTCCCTTCCGTCCGTTCCCGCGATTCAGCAAAGCCTCGACGTACGCGCAGTGAACTGCTGATGAACTCCTGATCCCCCCGGGTAAAGCCGCAGGTGGACCAAGGTCCCGACTCTGGCGGTAATTGGCCAAAATTCTTCGGCAAGGCCCACAATGACCGACATGGGGACAGAGATGATCATCCTGGTGTTGCTCATCGCCACCGCGCTGGCGTTCGACTTCACCAACGGGTTTCACGACACCGGCAACGCGATGGCGACCTCGATTGCCACCGGCGCCCTGAAGCCCAAAACCGCCGTGATACTCGCCGGCTTCCTGAACCTGATCGGCGCATTCCTCTCGGTCGAGGTCGCCATCACGGTGACGACGTCGGTACTGAAGGTTCAAGACAGTAAAACCGGGCAGCTACTGCCGGACATCGATGCCTCGATGGGGTTGACGATCATCTTCGCGGGCCTGATCGGCGGGATTCTCTGGAATCTGCTCACCTGGCTGTTCGGCATCCCCTCGAGTTCCTCGCACGCCCTGTTCGGTGGTCTGATCGGCGCCGGCTTGGCGGCCCTCGGCCTGGGCGGGGTGAACTGGCCCGGCGTGACGCAGAAGGTGCTCATCCCCGCCGTGGCTGCACCGGTGATCGCGGGCCTGGTCGCCGCATGCGGAACCTGGCTGGTCTACCGCATCACCCGCAAGGTGCTGCACCGGCGTCGCGAAGCGGGTTTCCGCTGGGGGCAGATCGCGACGGCCTCGCTGGTGGCCCTTGCGCACGGCACCAACGACGCGCAGAAAACAATGGGGGTGATCGCCCTTGCGCTGATCACCACCGGTCATCTCACCGGCGACGTCAAGAATGACGGCCTGCCGTTCTGGATCATCGCTAGCTGCGCCGTCGCCATCGGCTTGGGCACCTACCTCGGTGGCTGGCGGGTGATCCGGACACTGGGCAAGGGTCTGGTCGAAATCGAGTCGCCGCAGGGCCTGGCCGCGGAAGCCTCCTCGGCGGCGATCATCCTCAGCTCGAGCGCGGCCGGGATGGCGTTGTCCACTACCCACGTTGCGACCGGCTCGATCCTGGGCAGCGGTGTCGGAAAGCCCGGTGCGCAGGTGCGTTGGGCCGTTGCCGGCCGGATGGCGGTGGCCTGGCTGGTGACCCTGCCGGCCGCCGCGCTGGTCGGTGCACTGTCGTACTGGCTGTCCTACTTCGTGAAGTCGGCCACCGGGTCGGCGCTGGCCGGCGACGGTCTGATCTTCCTGATCCTGGTGGGATTGTCCTTCTACATGTGGTGGCGGGCGCAGCAGCAGAAGGTCGATCACAGCAACGTCAACGCCGATTGGGACGAGACAACGAATTCCGTTGTGCCCGCAGATGTTCGCGAGGCCAGCAGCGCCAAGGTCACTGTGAAGTCGTCCGAGGTTGCTCAACCAAAGACGCCGGTCTAGGAGGGGATTAGCTGATGCGTTATCTGGAGTCGATTCTCAACGTGCTGGTGGTGGGATTGGTTCTCGGGGCCGGACTGCCTGCGCTGTTCGCCACCGGGATGCTGGCCTACTCCTTCGGCGCCGGCGGCGAGGAGGCCGATCACCTCATCCACAAGCCAAACCCGGTGTTGAAGTACCTCGGGATCCTGCTGTTCGTGTTCGTCGCCCTGGTGATCGTCACGGCGGTCGCCTGGATCACCAGATCGACGATCGACCACCACTTCGGGGTGGACCTGTTTCCGATGTTCCCGAAGAAGTGAGGTAGCCGAGATGTCCGTGGAACACCAGGACGGTTTCGTCGACAACGTCGTCGGATGGCTACATGAGGGCTATCCGCACGGGGTGCCGCCCAAGGATTATTTCCCGCTGCTGGCGTTGCTGATGCGCTCGCTCACCGAGGAGGAAGTGGTCAAGGCGGCGCGGACGATCGTGCGGCAGGGTGATGCCGATACGCCGGTGAGCGAGCAGCAGATTCGCGACGCCATCCACGAGGTCACCGAGAAGGAACCCAACCCCGAAGAGGTTCATCAGGTCGCCGCTCGACTGGCCTCGGTGGGCTGGCCACTGGAGAACGGCCGCTGACCTCAGCTAGGGGCGGGGCATCGCACCGCGCAACGGGTGGTACTCGGGCACCTGCACGAAAATCAGGGTGATTCCGTCGGGGTCCTCGACATGCATTTCGAACAAGCCCCACGGTTCCTGGCGGGCCTCGCGTGCGATCGCGACCCCGCGGCCGCGCAATTCCTGCTGGGCGGCTTCGATATCGCGGACCTGCAACCACAACGCGCCCGGAAAGGGCCCCTCGGCATCGTCGGGCCGTCCGTGACCGGCGAGTTCGATCAGCGACTGACCGGCAAAAAAGACTGTGCCACCGGGATATTCGCGCGCGATCGCCAGTCCGATCGCGTCGCGGTAGAAGGCCAGAGAACTCTGGTAATCCTTCGGGCGGAAGAGAACACGGCTAGCGAGAATCTCCATGGCTGTCCCCATCAACTCGGTTGCATCCGTTGACGTTTGAGCACCGCGTTCAGCACGCCGGGCGCCACGACATCCAGGGCGCGGGCGCTGACGCCGAACCGCGGGGCGATCCGCACCGGGCGGTATCGGGCGGCGTCGATCATCCACTGCGCGGCTTCGCCCGGACTCAACGCGGGCATACCGGTGTAGGCCCTCGTGGGGGCGATCATCGGGGTGGCCACCAGCGGGTAGTACAGCGTCGTGGAATGCACGCCGTAGCGGGCCCACTCAGTCTCGATCACCCGACTCACCGCCGACAGTGCCGCCTTGGAAGCGTTGTAGACACCGAACAGTGGTGAGGCCTCGCTGAGCACTCCCCAGGTCGCGACGTTGATGATGTGGCCGTCCCGGCGCTCAATCATCCCGGGTGCCAAGCCACGGATGAGGCGCAGCGGGGAGTAGTAGTTCAACGTCATGGTGCGTTCGACGTCATGCCAGCGGTCCAGGGAGTCGGCCAGCGGCCGGCGGATCGAACGGCCGGCGTTGTTGACCAGGATGTCCACCCCGCCGAAGCGGGTCGCGACGGTGTCGGCGAGTTCGTCGACCGCGTCGAGGTCGGACAGATCGCACGGGATGGGGCTCGCGGTGCCGCCGGCCTTGCCGATCCGCTCGGAAAGGGCTTCCAACAGATCGGCCCGTCGGGCGACGGCGATCACCTCCGCACCCTCGCGCGCGAACCGTTCGGCCCCCGCCTCACCGATTCCAGAGGACGCCCCGGTGATCAGCACCCGCTTGCCGCGCAGGGGAATCCGGGAGGTGCTGGGTATCCGAAGCGGCGGCCGCATGCCCGTCAGGGCGATCGCCTCGGTGAGCTTGCGGCGCAGAGGATTCACGGGTGCCGAGTCTATAGTCGGCGGCTGGTCAGAAGTAGCGGGGGAACGGCGTCCAGTCGGGCTCGCGCTTCTGCAGGAATGCGTCCCGGCCCTCGACCGCCTCGTCGGTCATATAGGCCAGCCGGGTGGCCTCGCCGGCGAACAGTTGCTGGCCCACCAAGCCGTCGTCGAGCAGGTTGAACGCGAACTTCAACATCCGTTGCGCCTGAGGGGATTTGCCGTTGATCTCCTTGGCCCAGCGCAGGGCGACGTCCTCCAGGTCCGCATGATCGACCACCTCGTTGACCGCACCCATCTGGTGCATCTGTTCGGCGGTGTAGGTGCGGCCGAGGAAGAAGATCTCCCGGGCGAACTTCTGCCCCACCTGGCGGGCCAGGTAGGCGCTGCCGTAGCCGCCGTCGAAGCTGCCGACGTCGGCGTCGGTCTGCTTGAACCGCGCATGCTCGCGGCTGGCCAGGGTGAGGTCGCACACCACGTGCAGGCTGTGCCCCCCGCCGGCCGCCCAGCCGTTGACCAGGCAGATCACCGGTTTGGGCATGAACCGAATCAGCCGCTGAACCTCCAGGATGTGCAAGCGGCCGGCGCGGGCGGGATCGACGGTTTCGGCCGTCTCGCCCGCGGCGTACTGGTAGCCGGTGCGTCCCCGGATGCGCTGATCCCCACCCGAGCAGAACGCCCAGCCGCCGTCTTTGGCCGACGGCCCGTTTCCGGTGAGCAGCACCACCCCCACATCCGGGGACATCCGAGCGTGGTCCAGCGTCCGGTAGAGCTCGTCGACGGTGTGCGGCCGGAAGGCGTTACGGATCTCAGGCCGGTTGAAGGCCACCCGTACCGTCGGCTGCCGTTCGCCGTCATGGACGTGTCGGTGGTAGGTGATGTCGGTGAGGTCCTCGAAACCCCCGACGGTGGTCCAGAGTGCGGGAGTGAACGGGTTGTCGCTCACGCACGTGACGGTAGTCCACCGCGTTCGACCCGCCGAGCGTTAACCCAGCGTCACATTCGGTGCCCAGCGTGACGCTGGCGTAACGCTTGGCGTTAGAGGGCGATGCGGTGTTCGCGCAGCGCCGCTACCAGCCCGGCCGGCCGTTCGCTGATCGGCAGCGGATCGACCAACCCGAAGGAACACCCCAGGGCGCAGGCCGCCCCGTCGTTCTCCACGCTGTCGCCGACCATCAGGGTCTCGGCGGCCGCCACACCCAACGCGCTCAGCGCCGCCTGGAAGATCCGCGGGTCGGGTTTGGCGGCACCGACTTCGAAAGACAGCACGTATTCGTCGGCCTGTGCCCCGGCGGAGGTCAGGACGCTGCGAATATCCCAGGCGATGTTCGACACAACGGCGGTACGAATACCGTTGGCCCGCAGGGTTTTCAACACCGCAGCAGTGTCGGGGTACAGCTGCCACTCCGCCGGGTCGATGCAGCGCTGGTAGAGCGATTCGGCGTGCCCTTGGGCCAGTCCGGATTCCCGCAGCACATGGAGGTAGGCCTCCCGGTGTGACTCCGGGTCGAGGTCGCGGAGATCCCAGGCGTGATGGGTGACCGTCGCGGTGGGGTGTGTCAGGCGGTCCATCACCGTCGCCCGCATCTGCTGGTCGAGTCCCATGCCGGCGAACCAGTTGTCGCTCTCCTCAAGCCGGGCCAGGGTGCCGGAGAAGTCGAACAGGACCGCCCGCACCTCACCCAATGGACCGCTCCGTACCCTTCCAGAACTGCGCGCGCACCGCCTTCTTGTCGGGCTTACCCAGGGCGGTCACCGGAACCGACTCGGCGACGATCACCTGTTTGGGTGCCTGCACCGACCCTTTACGGTCCTTGACCGTGGCCTGGATCTCGGCGGTCAGGGCCGCAACCGCGTCAGTGTCCGACGGGTGTCCCGGCCGCAGCACGATCACCGCCGTCACCGCCTCACCCCACTTGTCGTCGGGGGTGCCGATCACACAGACCTGCGCGACGGCCGGGTGCTCGGCGACGACGTCCTCCACCTCCCGGGGGAACACGTTGAAGCCGCCCGTCACGATCATGTCCTTGACCCGGTCGACGATGTACCAGAAGCCCTCGTCGTCCTCCCTGGCCATATCGCCGGTGCGCAGCCAGCCGCCGGTGAACGTCGTGGCGGTCTCCTCGGGCAGATTCCAGTACCCACCGGCCAGTAGTGGCCCGGACACACAGATCTCGCCGACGTCGCCCTGTGGCACCGGATTTCCGTCGGCATCCAGCAAGGCGGTGCGGGCGAAGAGGGTCGGGCGTCCGCACGAGGTGAGCCGCTTCTCATCGTGGTCGCCTTTGGCCAGATACGTGATCACCATCGGAGCCTCGGACTGCCCGTAGTACTGGGCGAAGATCGGCCCGAACCGGCGGATGGCTTCGGCCAGGCGCACCGGGTTCATTGCCGACGCGCCGTAGTACACCGTCTCCAGTGACGACAGGTCGCGGGTGTCGGAGTCAGGATGGTCCATCAGCGCGTAAATCATCGATGGCACCAGCATGGTGGCGGTGATCCGGCGTTCCTCGATCACCCGAAGCACCTCGGCCGGGTCGAATCTGGGCAGCACGATCATCTCTCCGCCCTTGACGATCGTCGGCACGAAGAACGCCGCACCGGCATGCGAGAGCGGTGTGCACATCAAGAACCGGGGGTGCTGCGGCCATTCCCACTCGGCAAGCTGCGCGGTGGTCATCGTCAGGATCGAACTCACCGTTCCGATCACGCCCTTGGGTTTGCCGGTGGTGCCGCCGGTGTAGGTCAGCCCGCCGATGTGGTCGGGCGGAAGATCAGCCGCCACCAACGGTTTCGGTGAATACTTCGCCGCCTCGGCGATCAGATCGACACCCACCTCGGCGAGTTCGGGGGGGACCGGCCCCAGTGTGAGGATCCGGCTCAGCGAGGGAACTTTCTCCAGCAGGCCCACCGCCCGTTCGGCGAACATCGGATTGGGGTCGATGATCAACGCTGTCGCCCCGGCATCGGACAGGACGTAGGCGTGGTCGTCCAGCGACCCTAGGGGGTGCAACGCGGTGCGGCGGTAGCCCTGCGTCTGCCCGGCCCCGATGATCATCAGCACCTCGGGGCGGTTGAGCGACAGCAGGCCCACCGTCGCGCCGGTGCCCGCCCCCAGGGCTTCGAAAGCTTGGATGTATTGGCTGATCCGCATCGCCAGTTCGCCGCCGGTGAGGGTGGTGTCACCGAGGAACAGCACAGGCTTGTCCCGGTGGCGCTTCAGCGCTCCGACAGTCAGGTGCCCCGCATGCAGGGGGTGGCGCAGCAGATCGTCGGTCATGGGTGCAACATTAGAACGTGTTCCAATTCGGAGCCAGTGAGTCCGAAGCTCTCCAGGTAGCGATACGCCAACTACTCGGCCTGCGCCCGGGAAGCATCTGCCCGTCAGAGGCCGCCCGGGTGGTCGGCGGGACACAGTGGCGTGAATTGATGACACCCGTCCGGGAAGCGGCGCGCGTGCTCGCCCGGGCCGGTGAGGTCGAGATCACCCAGAAGGGCGCTGTCGTCGACCCCGACGGACAGTGGCGCGGACCGATCCGCATCCGGGCCACCCGGGCCGGGAGTGGGACTAGCATCGGCGAATGACGAACCCGGCGGCGCCGAACCACGTCAGCGGTGTAGCCGCCACGATGACCATCGTCGCGATGGGACTGGGCTACAGCATCACCGCTGCCGATCCGGCGACGCTGTCGACGAACCTTTCCGAAGTGCGCAAGGGGCTCCAATTCAGCCCTGGCACAGCGAGTTTCCTGGCCAGCCTGTGCACTCTGACGCTGGCTGCGGCGGTGCTGGGCGCCGGTGCGCTCGGCGACCTGCACGGGATGAAGCGCATGTTCGTCATCGGCGTCGGCGGCTCGATCGTCTTCGGGTTGCTCGGCGCGGCGGCGCCGCACGTCGCGGTCCTGATCATCGCCCGGGCGGGTCTGGGCGTGGCGTTCGCGTTCGTTCTGGGACTGTCGCTGGCGATCGTCAACGCCGTCTTTCCGCCCGGCGGCCGAGCCGCCGCCATCGCCGCCTACCTCGGTGCCGGGCACGCACTGGCGGTGTTCCAGCCGGCTCTGGGCAGTTGGCTGGCCGGCCAGTACGGCTGGCGGGCCTGCTTGTTGGTGACGCCCGCGCTGGCCTTGCTGACCCTGTTCATCACGGCGCGCTTCGTTCCCGAGACCGCCCGGGACGAACGCACACTGGACATCCCCGGCATCCTGCTGATCGCCGCGGCGCTGATCACCGTCATCTATGGCCTCACCGAATTGCAGGGCGGTTTCAGCACTGGGGCACTGGCACTGATCGCCATCGGGCTCGCCCTCGGTGTGGCCTTCGTGCTGTGGGAACTGCGCGCCCAAGCCCCGGCATTGGACATGCGGCTGTTCAGGTCGGGCCGGTTCAACGCCGCTCTGATCGCCGGTGCCGCATTCAACTTTCTCGGCGGCGGCGGCACGCTGCTGTTCGCCTACTACCTGGTGACCATCCGCGGCAAGTCACCGGAACTGCTCGGCCTGCTGCTCATCCCCGCCATGTTGGTGGCCTCGGCCGCCGCGGTCGCGGCGGGCAAGGCGGTGATCCGGTTCGGCGAGCGGGCAGTGCTGGTGGCCGGCCTGGCGGTACTGGTCGTCAGCATGGTGATGCTGGTTGGCCTCGACGGGCGCACCCCGATCGCGGTTCTCGGTGTCGCCGTCGCCCTCAATGCGATCGGCGGAGCGGTCGTACAGACACCGCAGTCGACGATCATGATGTCCAGCGCCCCACCTGAACTTGGCGGTGCGGTTTCGGCGGTCAAACCCGCGATCGGGCAGGCCGCCTATTCGCTGGGGCCGGCCTTGTTCGCTCTTGTCGGCACCACCCTGTTCCTGAATGACGCCCGGCGCAAGCTGGAAGGGTCCGGGATCAGCGAGGAACAGGCCCGTGAAGCGCTGCGAGTCGCCCACGGAGGCGCACCCAGCCCGGCGTCTGGCAGTGAGGTCCTCGACCCCGACCAGGCGCGGTGGGTGGTCTCCGAGGCCGCTGACAGTTGGCTGGGCGCCATCCGGGAGGTGAGCCTCATCATGGCGGTGGTGCCGGCCGCGGCGATCGTCGCGGCGCTGGTGCTGCTGCGACCTCGGAGCCCCGGGCAGTGACCAGGGCGCTGACCGGTCAGTGGCCGATGCAGCTGCTGGCTGCTGCGGTCGGCTGGCCCGGGGCGTCGTAGGCGGCTACCTGGGCGGCCCGGGTCAGCGGGTTGAGCATCGTGGGGGCCATGCCGGAGACGGGCGCGGTCACGCAGGTGGCGGCCGAGCCGGTGCCCGGCTGGGCCTGGGCCGGCGCACCGAGGGCTATGCCGCCGGCCATGATCCCGGCCGCGAGAGCCGATCCGGTCAGTGCGTTGACGATGCGGCGGGTGATGGTGGTGGTCATCTCGATTCCTTTGCTCTGGTCGGCCCTCCCGGCTGGTTTCCCGGGCTGGTGAAGCCCACTCTGCAGGGCGTTGTTCGCCACGACCGTCAACCGGCTGGCCGTTATGGGAGGGGACACCGGTATCAACCGATTGGGGGAAATCGGCCAAGAACGATGCTCGGAGTGGCACCCTGTCCGGTATGGAGCAGACTGCCGAACCGCTTTTTCTCGATGAACGGCTGGCCCACTGGGCTCAGGTCAAGCCCGACGAGGAGGCCATCAGCTACCTGGGCCGCAGCTTCACCTGGGCACAGTTCAACGACCGGGTGCGCCGACTTGCCGGGGCGCTGGCCGACCGCGGCATCGGCCGCGGCGACGTGGTGGCGTTCCTGGACAAGAACCACCCGGCCTGTGTGGAGACCACCATGGCCGCCGCCAGCCTGGGCGCGGCGACCGCGATCATCAACTTCCGCCTCGCCGGATCGGAAATGGATTACGTCCTGGGCGACTGCGGCGCCAAAATCATCATCGTCGGCGCCGAACTGAAGGATTCGATCGACGCGATCCGCGACCGGCTCACCCACGTCGAGCACGTCATCACCGTCACCCCGGAAGGAGCGGACGGCGACGAGTACGAGGCGATGCTGGCCGCCGCAACCCCCCGTGACCGCGGCGCCGACGTCACCCCCGAGGACGTCTGCGTGATCATGTACTCCTCGGGCACCACCGGAAACCCGAAGGGAATCCGGCTCAGCCAGGCCAATCTGATGGCGCACACCATCAACTCCAACACCTTCGAGTTCGACGCCGACGACAAGAGCATGGTGTCGATGCCGTTGTTCCATGTCGGCGGTTCGTCCTATATGCAGTTCGGTATCCACGCCGGGATCCCGAGCATCATGACCCGCGAGGTCGACGGGGCCTCCCTGGCCGGGGCGATGCTGGCCGGGGCCACCCGGACCTTCCTGGTGCCCGCGGTGCTGGCCAAAGTGATGGAGATGGGGCCCGACGCCATCAAGCTGTTCAACCGACTGCGCACCTTCGTCTACGGCGCCTCGCCGATGCCGCCCACCCTGCTGAAGCAGGCACTGGCGGAGTTCCCCAACACCGAATTCGTCCAGGTGTACGGCCTGACCGAGGTGTGCGGCGCGGTCACCCAACTGTCCCCGGAGGCCCACCGCGACGAATCCCGGCCGGAGCGGATCACCAGCGCCGGCCAACCCTCCCGGCAGGTCGAGGTGCGGGTGGTCAACCCCGACACCCTCGAAGACGTCCCCGCCGGCGAACCGGGCGAATTGTGGTTCCGCACACCGCAGTTGATGGAGGGCTACCACAACAGGCCGGAGGCCACCGCCGAGGCGATCACCGCGGACGGCTGGTTCCGCACCGGCGATATCGGCCGCATCGACGACGGCGGGTTCGTGTTCGTCGAGGACCGACTCAAGGACATGATCATCTCCGGCGGAGAGAACATCTATTCGGTGGAGGTGGAGCGGGCGCTGACCGACCATCCCGCCGTGATGGACGCCGCCGTGTTCGGTATCCCTGACGAAAAGTGGGGCGAGTCGGTGAAGGGCGTCGTCGAACTCTATGCCGGGCAGCAAGCGTCACCGGAGGAACTGATCGCATGGTGCCGGGACAGGCTGGCCGGCTACAAGTGCCCGCGCAGCGTCGACATCATGGATGTGCTGCCCCGCAACCCCACCGGGAAACTGCTCAAGAAGGATCTGCGTAAGCCGTATTGGGAGAACCGCGAACGCGCCATCTGATGGCGTCGGCGCGCTGATCGATGCTGCCGCCGCTGAGCGACCTGCTGGACCGCCTGCACGTCGTCGCACTGCCGATGCGGGTGCGGTTCCGCGGTATCACTGTGCGTGAGGTGGCGCTCATCGACGGCCCGTTCGGCTGGGGTGAGTTCGGCGCGTTCCTGGAATACCCGGCTTCGGAGGCCGCGCACTGGCTGGCCTCGGCGATCGAATCCGCCTACACCGCAGGGCCTTCGGGGTTACGGGAGCGCATTCCGGTCAACGCCACCGTGCCGGCGGTTACCCCCGAGCAGGTGCCCGGGGTGCTGGCCCGGTTCCCCGGTTGCACAACGGCCAAGGTCAAGGTGGCCGAGCCCGGGCAGACGCTGGCCGACGACATCGCCCGGGTAAACGCCGTCCGCGCGGTGATGCCGACCGTCCGGGTGGACGCCAACGGCGGGTGGACCGTGGCTGAGGCGGTGTCGGCGGCGAAGGCGTTGACCGCCGACGGGCCCCTGGAGTATCTGGAGCAGCCGTGCCGGACGGTGCCCGAACTCGCCGAGGTGCGGCGCCGGGTGCAGGTGCCGGTGGCCGCCGACGAGAGCATCC
This sequence comes from Mycobacterium sp., assembly GCF_044370595.1. GTDB lineage: Bacteria > Actinomycetota > Actinomycetes > Mycobacteriales > Mycobacteriaceae > Mycobacterium. The sequence goes on along the minus strand of NZ_JBILVF010000001.1, from coordinate 2,114 downwards.
GCAAAGCCGAGGACCCGCTGGCGGTGGTGCGGGCCGGTGCCGCCGACATCGCGGTGCTCAAAGTTGCACCCCTCGGTGGGGTGAGCGCCCTGCTCGACATCGCCGGCCAGATCGACGTCCCGGTAGTGGTCTCCAGCGCGTTGGACTCCGCGGTCGGCATCGCCGCCGGCCTGGCCGCCGCGTCGGCGTTGCCCCGGTTGGAGCACGCCTGCGGATTGGGCACCGGCGGATTGTTCGTCACCGACGTCGCCGACCTGCAACCCCTCGACGGCTACCTGACCGTCAGCGCCGTCATCCCGGATCCGGCGCGGGTGTCTGACCTGGCCGCCCCGGCTGAGCGCCGCGACTGGTGGATCGCCCGCGTGCGGCAGTGCCACGCACTGCTACCGTCGCGGCCGTGACCAACCTGGCCTACGACGACACCGGCACCGGTGACCCGGTGCTGTTCATCGCCGGAACCGGCGGCGCCGGACGCACCTGGCACATCCACCAGGTGCCGGTTTTCCAGCGGGCCGGCTACCGCTGCGTCACCTTCGACAACCGCGGGGTGGGCGCCACCGAGAACGCCGACGGATTCTCCACCGCCCAGATGGTCGCCGACACCGTCGAGATCATCGAGACCGTCATCGGCGGCCCGACTCGGGTGGTGGCGATGTCGATGGGCGCCTTCATCGCCCAGGAACTGATGCTGGTTCGTCCCGACCTGGTCCGGCAGGCGGTGCTGATGGGCACCCGCGGCCGCGTCGACACCACCCGGATCGCCTTCCGGACCGCCGACGAGGAACTCGCCGAGGCCGGCATCGAACTGCCCAACTCCTACGCGGCCAAGGTGCGGATCCTGGAGAACTTCTCGCCGAAGACCATCAACTCCCCGGCGATCGACGAGTGGCTGCAGATGTTCACCGCGTTCCCGCTCAAACGGACCCCCGGGTGGCGCGCACAATTGGGCGTCGCACCGCATGAGAGCCGACTGCCGGCCTACCGGTCAATCCCCACCGAAGTCCTGGTGATCGGTTTCGCCGACGATGTGATCACCCCGCCGGCACTGGGCCGGGAGGTGGCCGACGCCATCCCGGGCGGCCGGTACGTCCAGATCGCCAACGCCGGCCATCTGGGTTTTCTGGAACGTTACGACCCGGTCAACCGGACCATGCTGGACTTCTTCGCCGGAACGCCCGTGTAACAGCCGCCTGTGATCATCGGAGGGGCTGTGCCACGCTGTAAGGGTGAACCCCTCGACGACACAGGCGCGGGTCGTCGTCGACGAATTGATCCGCGGCGGCGTGCGCGATGTGGTGCTCTGCCCCGGTTCGCGTAATGCGCCACTGGCGTTCGCGCTGGCTGACGCCGACCGGGCCGGCCGGCTACGACTGCACGTCCGCATCGACGAGCGGACCGCCGGCTTCCTGGCCGTGGGACTGGCCGTCGGGAGCGGGCGGCCGGTTCCGATCGCCATGACTTCCGGGACGGCGGTGGCCAACCTCGGCCCGGCGGTCGTGGAGGCCAATTACGCACGGGTGCCACTGATCGTCCTGTCGGCGAACCGGCCCTACGAACTGCTCGGCACCGGTGCCAACCAGACCATGGAACAGTTGGGCTACTTCGGCAGTCAGGCCCGCGCGGCGATCAGCCTCGGACTCGCTGAAGATGCCCCGGACCGGCTCGACGGCCTCAACGCCCAGTGGCGTTCGGCCACCTGCCGCGTGCTGGCCGCGGCCACCGGCGCGCGCAGCGCCAACGCCGGGCCGGTGCAGTTCGACATACCGCTGCGCGAACCCCTTGTGCCGGAAGCAGATTCGAACCCTGAGGACTTCCCGCAGGGTCGGCCCGACGGTATGCCGTGGACCTACACCCCGCCGGTGAACTTCGACGAGCCGGTGCAGATCGACCTGACCGCCGACACCGTGGTCATCGCCGGGCACGGTGCGGGGGTGCATCCTGACCTGTCCCACCTGCCCACCGTCTCTGAGCCCACGGCCCCGCCCGCGGCCAACCCGCTGCATCCGCTGGCGTTGACCCTGCTGCGGCCCCGGCAGGTCATCATGCTGGGCCGGCCCACCCTGCACCGGCCGGTCTCGGCGCTGCTGGCTGATCCCGAGGTGCCGGTGTACGCG
>NZ_JBILVF010000028.1:0-32085 GCF_044370595.1 Mycobacterium sp. | reverse complement strand
TCGGCTGCCCGGTGCCCAAGGTCACCCGGCGCGGCGGGGGCGCCGCGGTGCCCTACAAGAGAAGGCTCTTCGGCCAGATCGTCGCCGCCGCAGTCCGCGCCACCGCAGGCACCGCAATCCCGGTGACGGTGAAGTTCCGGGTCGGCATCGACGACGATCACCCCACCTACCTCGACGCCGGCCGCATCGCCGAACAGGAGGGCGCCGCCGCGGTGGCCCTGCACGCCCGCACCGCCGCGCAGCGTTACTCCGGCACCGCCGACTGGAATCGCATCGCCGACCTCAAACAAGCCGTCCGCGGCATCCCGGTGCTGGGCAACGGCGACATTTTCGAAGCCAACGACGCACTGGCGATGATGGCCTCGACCGGTTGCGACGGCGTCGTCATCGGGCGGGGCTGCCTGGGCCGTCCATGGCTGTTCGCCGAACTGTCCGCCGCTTTCAACGGCACCCCGCCGCCGGCGCCGCCCAACCTTGGGGAGGTCGCCGCGATCATCCGCCGTCACGGCGAACTGCTGACAGCGCACTTTGGCGAGGACAAGGGCATGCGGGATATCCGCAAGCACATCGCCTGGTATCTGCACGGCTTCCCGGCGGGCTCTGATCTGCGGCGTTCCCTGGCGCTGGTCGCAAGCCTGGCGGAGCTCGACCATCTGCTCGGCCAGTTGGACCCCGATGTCCCCTTCCCGCCCGCCGCGGGCGGCACCCGGGGCAGGCAAGGCTCGGCGGCGGCGGTGAGCCTGCCCGACGGCTGGCTCGACGACCCGGACGACTGCACGGTGCCCGCGGGCGCCGATGTGATGAACTCCGGTGGCTGAATCGAGACGGATCGAGATCGAATAGCAATAACAGCGGCATCGTCGAGAACTGGAACGCTCTCAGCTTGGATCAGTACCATTGGCTTTCTGCTGTAGACGCAAGTCTGACCGGGTGCCCAAGACCGGCACCACGTCTGTAGAGCGCGTTAGCGCGGCTACATCAATACCCCCAGCCCGGAGGCTGCCTGGAACATGAGTGACGGCGAGAACGCCACTCCTGGCCACCGTGGCGGCCCCGAGGGCGACAAGCGCGCAACCCGTCCGCCTGTTCCGAATGGCGGACGGGCGCCGTGGGAGCGCGTGCCGGCGCCAGGCACCCCGGCCGGAACCCACAGCGAAGGCGTCGCGGTAGCGGATCTGATCGCCAAAATCACCGGCCAGCAAGGCCTCAATCCGGTCACCCGGCGCAGCGTCGACGTCAGCCCCGCCGCTGATGACGCCACCATCCCGATCGCCGTTCCGGACGAGATCCCCGACCTCGCCGCGTGGTCCCGGCCCCGGCAGCCACCGACCGCCCACCGCCCCCCGGCGGCGCCCCCTCCGCCTGCCCCGCCCCGACCCCCGACTCCCGCTGCCGAACCGCCCCCGCCGGGCCCGCAACGCCGGCCTGCCCTGCTACTGGCCCGAGTCGCCGCGGCGTTGATCGCGGTGTCGGCGTTGGTTCTGACCGGTGCCGCTTGGCAATGGCAGTCGGCGAAGAACAAACTCCTCAATACCATCGCCGCACTGGATCCCAACTCCAGCGACATTCGCGACCCCAACGCTCAAAGCGGCGACGAGAACTTCCTGATCATCGGGGTGGACAGCCGGATCGGCGCCAACTCCGAGGTCGGCGCCGGTGACACCACCATCGTCGAGGGGGCCCGCGCGGACACCATCATGCTGGTCAACGTCCCGGCCAACCGGAAGCGCGTGGTGGCAGTCTCCTTCCCCCGCGACCTGGCCATCACGCCGATGAACTGCCAGGCCTGGGATCCCGAAACCGGCAAGTACGGACCGGTCTACGACAAGATCACCGGTGAATGGAGCGACAACGAGCGCCCCACCACCACCAAGCTCAATTCGGCCTACGCCCTGGGCGGCCCGAAATGTCTGGTGAAGGTGATCCAGAAGATGTCCGGCCTGGCCATCAACCGGTTCATGGCGGTGGACTTCATCGGTTTCGAGAAGATGGTCGACGCCCTCGGCGGGGTGGAGGTGTGCACCACCACACCCCTGGAGGACGCTGAACTCGGCGTGGTCCTGGCCACCGCGGGCCGCCAGAAACTCGACGGTCCGACGGCCCTGAACTATGTGCGGGCCCGCTCGATCGCCACCGAGGACAACGGCGACTACGGCCGGATCAAACGTCAGCAGTTGTTCCTGTCCTCGCTGCTGCGCTCGATCATCTCCTCGGAGACACTGTTCGACCTCGACAAGCTTGATGAGGTGGTCAACACCTTCATCGACGACAGCTACGTCGACAACGTTCAGACCCGCGACCTGGTGCGCCTGGGCCAATCCCTCCAGGGCATCAACGCCGGTCGGATCACCTTCGTGACAGTTCCCACCACCGGCATCGCAGACTGGGAGGGCAACGAGGTGCCGCGCACCGAGGACGTGCGGGCGCTCTTCGATGCGATCATCGACGACGAACCACTGCCCGGGGAAAACGATCTCAACGAGACGCTCAGTCCCCTCACCGAGACCTCGACGCCCACCAGCGAGACCGAGACCACTGCGGCTGACGGCATCACCTCGACCGATACTTCCACTACCGAAACGACCAGTGAGACCACCGAAACGACGGCGACGACCACCACCACCGAACAGGTCAAAGCCGTCGCCGCAGACCCGCGCGACGTGACGGTGCAGGTCGCCAACGCCACCGAAACCAAGGGCCTGGCCACCGCGACGACCGAGGAATTCGACCTTTACGGATTCGACGTGGTCGACCCGGACTACTACTCCGACTGGGGCCTGGCCTACCAGACGACCGTGTACTACTCGCTGGGCAATGAGCAGGCGGCCGCCACCGTCGCCGCCACTTTGCCGGGCGCACGCATCGAACGCATCACCGGCCTCGGTGAAGTGGTGCAGGTGGTGCTGGGCACCGACTTCGCCGGTGTCAAGTACCCGCAGGCGAGCGGCACCCAATTGACCGTCGACGTGACCCACACCGGTGGCAGCACCCCTCCCAAGCTGCCGTCGGATCTGACGGTGACCAATGGCGCCGACGTCCGCTGCGACTAGCCGGTTTCACCGTCCGTTCAGATTCGCGCCGCTAGCCGGCCGCTGACCAACAGTAGGATTGCCAGATGCGCACCGCTTATCACGAGCAGCTTGACGCCCTGAACAATCAGCTGGCGGAGATGTGCCGGCTTGCCGGCATCGCCATGGAGCGCGCAACGCAGGCGCTGCTGCAGGCCGACTTGGTGCTGGCCGAGCAGGTTATCGGTGACCACGAAAAGATCATGGCGTCCAGCGCCCGGGCCGAGGAAGCGGCGTTCGTGCTGCTGGCCCTGCAGGCACCGGTGGCGGGGGATCTTCGGGCAATCGTCAGTTCCATTCAGATCGTCGCTGATGTCGAGCGGATGGGCGCCCTGGCCCTGCACGTCGCCAAAATCGCCCGCCGTCGCCACCCGCAGCACGCACTGCCCGAGGAGGTCAACGGCTACTTCGCCGAAATGGGCCGGGTTGCAGTAGATTTGGCCAACAGCGCCCACGACGTCCTGTTGTCACGCGATCCGGACAAAGCCCGCCAGATCCGGCAGGACGACGACGCGATGGACGACCTACATCGCCACTTGTTCAGCGTGATGATGGACCGGGAGTGGAAGCACGGGGTCGCCGCGGCGGTGGATGTCACTCTGCTGGGCCGGTTTTATGAACGCTTCGCCGATCATGCGGTGGAGATTTCCCGGCGGGTGATCTTCCAGGTGACCGGCCAGTTGCCGGCTGAGGACGAGATCGCGACCTACTGAGGAGTCGCTGCCGTTTACCCGAACCGGCCTGAGATGTAGTCCTCAGTGGACTTCTGGGTCGGGTTGGAGAAGATCTTGCCGGTGTCGTCGACTTCGATCAGGCGCCCCGGCTTCCCGGTGGCTTCCAGGTTGAAGAAGGCGGTCTGATCGCTGACCCGCGCGGCCTGCTGCATGTTGTGGGTGACGATGACGATGGTGTAGTCGCGTTTCAGTTCGGCGATGAGATCTTCGATCGCCAGGGTGGAGATCGGGTCCAGCGCCGAACACGGCTCGTCCATGAGCAGCACGTCGGGTTGCACGGCAATCGCCCGCGCGATGCACAGCCGCTGCTGCTGGCCGCCCGAGAGTCCGCCGCCGGGCTTGTCCAGGCGGTCCTTGACTTCGTTCCACAGGTTGGCGCCACGCAGTGAACGCTCCGCCGTCTCGTCGAGCAACGCGCGGTTGCGAACACCCTGCAACTTCAGGCCGGCCACCACGTTGTCGCGAATAGACATGGTGGGAAAGGGATTCGGCCGCTGAAACACCATGCCGATCGTCTTACGCACGCTCACCGGATCGACACCGGAGCCGTAGATGTCCTCACCGTCGAGGAGCACCGACCCTTCCACCCGGCCGCCGGGGATGACTTCATGCATCCGGTTCAACGCGCGCAGCACGGTGGACTTACCGCAACCGGACGGGCCGATGAACGCGGTCACGCTGCGCTGGGGTATCCCCATCGTCACGTCGGCGACGGCGTGGAATGACCCGTAGTAGATGTTGAGATCTTTGAGGTCGAAGCGCTTACTCATAGTCGATTATTCATGGTCGATGCCGTTCTGCTCAGGTGCGGTTTCGGTTGAGGTACCGGTTGACGAAGGCCGCCGCCACGTACAGCGAGGCGACGAGCAGGATGAGCGTCAATGCCGCACCCCACACCCGGAGTCGGCCGGCCGCTTCGGGATTGATCAGTTCGGTGTAGATCAGCAGCGGCAGCGAAGCCATATTGCCGCTGAGCGGGTCGTAGTTGATCGACCGCGCGTATCCGACGAGCACCAGCACGGGGGCGGTTTCACCCATCACCCGGGCCAGGGCCAGCAAGACGCCGCTGATGATGCCGGGCAGCGCCGTCGGCACCACGATCCGCAGAATCGTCTTCCACTTGGGAACACCGAGTGCGTAGGACGCCTCGCGCAACTCGTCGGGAACGAGTTTGAGCATCTCCTCGGTGTTGCGCACCACCACCGGCAGCATCAGCAGAACCAAGGCGAGGGCCACAGCGAAGGCGCTCTGCGGGAAGCCCAGGGTGGCGATCCACAGCGCGAAGACGAACAGCGCGGCCACGATCGAGGGCACACCGGCCAGGATGTCCACCATGAAGGTGGTCATCTTCGCGAACCTGCCCTTGCCGTACTCCACCAGATAGATCGCCGCCATGATGCCCAGTGGGACTGAGAAGGCGGCCGCGATCAAAGCTTGAACAATGGTCCCGTAGATCGCGTGGTAGACACCGCCGGCGAATTGGTCGGGCAGCACGCCGGCCAGCGATTTGCCCCACCAGTCGGCACTGATGACGGCCTGGAAGCCGCGCTCGATGACGGTGTAGAGCAGCCAGATCAACGGGATGGTGGCGATCAGGAACGAGCCCGCGAAAAACAACGCCGCCAGGGAGTTCTTGATCTTGCGGCCGGTTGCGATGGCTTGGAAGGTCGGCGCCTTGGCCGTTTCGCCCAGCGTCGTTGTTGTCATCCGCCGCTTACCCTTCCGCCCGCCGCGGCGCGTGCCAGGGCGTTCACGATGAGTGTCAGGATGAACAGCACGAAACCGGCGGCGATGTAGGCGCCGGTGGGCAGTTTCGAACTGAATTCCGCTGCGGCCGAGGCGATTTTGGAGGCGAACGTATAACCGCCGTCGAATACCGACCAGTGGCCGGGCTGCGCGGCGGCGCGCAGGATGATGAGCACCGCCACAGTCTCGCCCAGCGCCCTGCCCAGTCCCAGCATCGCCCCGGCGATCATCCCGCTGCGGCCGTAGGGGAATACCGTCATCCGGATGACTTCCCACTTGGTTGCACCGAGGGCCTGGGCGGCTTCCACGTGACCGCGCGGGGTGAGGCTGAACACCTCCCGGGTGACCGAGGTGATGATGGGCAGGATCATCACCGCGAGCACGACGCCGGCGGTGAAGACTGTTCCGCCGCCAGCCAGCGAGACGTTGCCGTCCGCGAACAGGAAGAACCAGCCGAGGTTGTCGTTGAGGAAGCGCGCCACCGGTTCCAGTTTGGGGGCCAGCACGAAAATCCCCCACAACCCGAACACGATCGACGGCACCGCTGCGAGCAGGTCCACCAAGATCGCGAAGGGCTTCGCCAGCTTGCGTGGCGCGTAGTTGGTCAGGAAGGCGGCGATGCCGATTGCGATCGGAACGGCGAGCAGCAAAGCGAACACCGAACTGAGTACCGTGACCTGGAACAGCTCAGCGATACCGAACCGCAGATTCGTCTCGTCGGTGGTGGCGAATTCCGAACTGGTCAGGAAATTGGCCTTATTGGCTTGCAGGGAAGGAACCGCACGCACGATCAGGAACAACGCCATCAACGCGATGACGGCGATGATGGTGGCGCCGGCGGCCAGAGCCAGCGAACTGAAGATCCGGTCACCCCAGCGGTTCCCACCGGTCCGCAGTCCGGCCTTCGGCTCTACCTCGGTCGCCACAAACTCAGTATCCCCTGCCGGTCCGCCCCGCGGGGAGTCCGCGGACGTTCGCTCCGACTCGATGGTCACGATCAGGAAATAGCCTCGATCGCAGCGGTGAGCTTGCCCTTGAAGGTTTCCGGCACGGGGATGTAGCCGTTGTCGGTCAGGCCTTCCTGCCCCTTACCCAGCGCGGTGGTCAGGAACGCTTTGACGGCCGGCGCCACATCACCCTCCGGGTACTTCGAGCAGACCAGCGAGTAGGTGGCGAGCATGATCGGGTACGTGCCGGCCTCGGTCGGCTTGTAGAACGAGGACGTGTCCAGCACCAGGTCGTTGCCCTGGCCCTTGACCTTCACGTCGCCGATCGACTTGGCAGCCGACTCGACGGTGAGCCGGACCGGATCGGGACCCGCGGAGGTGATGATGTCGGCGACAGCCAGGCCCTGGGCCTTGGCGAAGGACCACTCGTTATAGGTGATCGAACCGGGGGTGGTCGTGATGGCGGCGGAGGTTCCCTCGTTGCCCTTGGCACCTTCGCCGACGCCGCCGTTGAACGTCTTGCCCGCGCCCTTGCCCCAGGCTCCATCCGAGGCGGCGTCGAGGTACTTCTGGAAGTTGTCGGTGGTGCCGGATTCATCGCTGCGGAAGATCACCACGATCGGCTGAGCCGGCAGCGTCTTGCCCGGGTTCAGCGTTGCGATCTCCGGTGCGTCCCAGGTCGTGACGGTGCCGTTGAAGATCTTGGCTGCCGTCGCCCCGTCGAGAACCAGGGAGTCGACCCCGGGGGCGTTGTAGGTGATCGCCACCGGCCCGAACACCATGGGCAGATTCCATGCGTCGGCGCCACCGCAGCGGGCCTTGGCCTTCTCCACCTCACCCTTGTCGGGGTTCAGGGGCGAGTCGCTACCCCCCATGTCGGTCTGCCCGCCGACGAACTCCGACACCCCGGCTCCGGATCCGCTGGAGGTGTAATTGAGCGTGAATCCGGGGCAGGCCGCCTCGTAGGAGGTGACGAAGCGGGTCATGGCGTTGGCCTGTGCGGTCGCACCGGAGGCCTTCAGGGACTTCTTCCCGCCGCAGGCGATGGTGCCGGCTGCCTCGCCGCCACCACCGGCCGAGGTGCCGGTGTTGTTGTCGCTTCCGCAGGCGGTCAGTGCTGCGACCGCGGTTGCCGATGCGGTGACGACGAACGCTTTGCCGACGCTTCTCAGATCCACCCTTGCCTGCTTCCCATGTCTGTCCCAGATACCAGCCGCAACGTATGCGGACCGAGTTGCCACTTCACTGATGGCTGGTTAACGGAGGGTGAACGACGCTGCGGGTCAATCCGGCGAGTACGCGGTGTCAACGCTGGACCTGCGGAAACCCAACGACTCGTAGGTCTGGACCGCAGCGACGTTGTCGGATTCTGCGTACAAGATCACAGCCGCCCCGGGCTTGGATCCCAGCCGTCGCTGTAGATGGTCCAGACCGACGGCGGTCAGCGTCCTGCCCAGACCACGTCCCTGTGCTGCGGGATCCACGCCGAGGACATAGACCTCGCCGAGTCGGTCGTCGTGGACCTTCGTCCAGTGGAAGCCGCGAAGCGCGCCACGTTCATCGAAGGCCAGGAACAGACCCGTGGGGTCGAACCACTGCTCGGTGAATCGTTCGGCAAGGTCGCTGTCGGTCCAGCCGCCCTGCTCGGGGTGCCAGGCGAACGCGGCGTTGTTCACTCGCAACAGTTCGGCGTCGTCCTGGCTGCCGCTGTAGGTACGTATTGAAATGCCCTGCTCGACAGCGGGTTCAGGGACAGCATCCAGTGACCGTCGCATCTGGATGAGCTCGCGAACAGCCCGCAGGCCCAGCTTCGCCGCGAACGCCTTCGCAGCCGGCAAGGTGCCGTGGGCCCAGACCCGCACCGGCACGCTGCTGCGTTCAAATGCCGTCGCCAGCAGATCTGTGCCGATCCCGCGCCTGCGGGCAGCCGGATGCACCGCCAGTTCCGCGGTGCCCTGGGGCGCCAGGTTGAGGTAGCCCACGATGGCACCGGCCGGTTCGACGGCCAGCAGATGAGCACTGTTGGCCGCAGAGAGGTCGCGCAGGACCTGTTCACCGCACGGAACCACCCCGTCCGCACGGCCCGCCGCCGTGACCAACCCCTGCACAGCGTCCTGTTCGGCGGCAGAGAGAGTTCTGCGCCAGACCAGGTCCGTCACTGCCCGGGCAGCGCGGCCGACATACCGGCCTCGCTGTCGGAGGTGTCGGCATCGGCCGAGTCGCCTTCGGCGGTGCTGCGCCCGCGTGCCGGACGAACCGCCTTGTAACCGACGTTGCGCACGGTGCCAATCAGAGCCTCGTACTCGGGACCGAGTTTGGCGCGCAACCGCCGGACGTGAACGTCGACGGTGCGGGTGCCGCCGAAGAAGTCATACCCCCACACCTCCTGCAGCAGTTGGGCCCGGGTGAAAACCCGGCCGGCATGCTGGGCGAGGTACTTCAGCAGTTCGAACTCCTTATAAGTGAGGTCCAACGGCCGGCCACGCAGTCGCGCCGTGTAGGTGCCCTCGTCGATCACCAGTTCACCGAGGGTGACCTTGCCGGCGCTCTCCTGGTTGGCCTGACCTCCCCGCCGGCCCACCAGCAGCCGCAACCGAGCGTCGATCTCTGCCGGACCGGTACCGGGAAGAAGGATTTCGTCGATCCCCCAGTCCACGTTCACCGCGACCAAACCGCCCTCGTTGACCACGGCAACGACCGGGACCGAGGCACTTGTGGTGCCCAATAGTCGGCACAGCCCGCGGGCGGCGGCCAGATCGGTGCGTGCATCGACGATGGCGACGTCGGCCGATCCCGCTTCCAGCAGGGACGCCACCTCGGTCGGCGCGGCGCGCACGGTGTGCGCCAGCAGCGCCAACGAGGGCAGCACGGACTCCGGATCGGGGTCGGCGGTGAGCAGCAGTAAGTCCAACAAACTCTCCCGGTTTCGAGTCACTCTAACCCGCGACCTGCTGTTTCGACGATTTGCTGTTTCGGCGATTTAGGCGGCGCGGCAATCCGGTAGGCCAGAATGGCCGGGTGCGAAAGCTAGTCACCGTTGCGGGCGCCTCTGCGCTGACGATCGCGGTGGGAGCGCTAGGCGTGGACACCGGGGCGGCGATCTACGCCGAATATCAGTTTTCCCGGCATGTCCGCAGCGCCGCGAACCTGACGTTCGACCCGTGGGTGGCCATTCTGGGGTTCCCGTTCATCCCGCAGGCGCATGCGCAGCGCTACCGCGAACTGGAAATCAAGGCGGTCGGGGTGAAACATCCCGTGGTGGGAAAGGTCACACTCGAGGCCACCATGCACGATGTCGGCCTGGACCAGGCCTCCTGGTTGATGCGCCCCGACGCCGATCTGCCGATGGGAATGCTGGAAAGCCGGATCATCATGGACTCCCGCCATCTGGGCGCTTACATCGGCGTCAAAGACCTCAATGTGCAGGCGCCGGCCGCCGAAACCGACGACCCCACCGGCGGGACCACCGAGTCCGGCATCTCGGGCAGCAAGGGGTTGATTTTCTCCGGAACGCCGACAAAAGCCGGCTTCGACAAACTGGTGAGCGTGACCGTGGATCTGTCCATCACCGGCCCGGATAAGACCACCATCGTTTTCACCCCGACCGGGGTGGCAACCGGGCCGAACACCGCGGATCAGCAGGTGCCTGAGGACAAGCGGGCCGCGGTCCTCGGCGCATTCGAAGCCACCGTTCCCGGGCAGCAGTTGCCGTTCGGTCTGCAGCCCACCGCGCAGGGTGCGCGCGGGTCGGACGTCATCATCGAAGGCATTGTCACCGACGTCACCGTTCGACTCGACGGCTTCCGGCAGGAGATCACCGCGCCGGGGGCAAGCCGATGAGCGCGGCCGTCACGGCGGGGGCTGCCATCGCTGCGGCACTGGGCCTGGCGGCAGTGGCCGGTGCGCTGCACAACCGCCGCGCCGGAACGTTGCGGGACACCGGACACCCTGAGGGCCTCGACACCGCGGAATTGGGACTGTCGGCCACCGGGCCGACGATCGTGCACTTCACCGCGGTGTGGTGTGGCCCGTGCGGCGCGGTCCGGAGGGTCATTGAACAGGTCTGCGCTGAGCTTCCGCAGGTTGCTCATCGGGAGATCGACCTGGACGCCAATCCCGCAGCAGCCCAACGACTCTCGGTTCTTTCGTTACCGACGACATTCATCTTCGATGCCACGGGCCGACAGCGGTACCGGTCGGCGGGGGTGCTTAAGGCCGGGGATCTGAAGGCGGCCCTGGAGCCCTTGCTGGAGTGATGGTTGGCTCGTTGGTTGACGTGTTGGTTGACCAGGGGCCCCCCGCTTTGGGTAACATGACAGACGTGCCAGCCCGCCTCGAGCAGATGCTCACCAAGCGCCGCGCAGTTGATCTGTGCCGCGTTGCGGGTTGTTGCTGTTGTTGCTGTAGCTGCTGAGTAGCTGCGACACCCCTTCCTCACACGTCGCTTCTGCTCGCTGCAGTTCCCCCGGCCTGCTCTCTCAGCCATGCCAGCAACAGGAGTCCTCCATGTCGATCACCACTGATTACGCCAACATCGGCGGTCCGGACGCGGACCGGGCCGGGGGTAACGGGTCCGACGTCGAGTCGGTCGACGTGCGCGGCCCGCGGTTCGCCGCCTGGGTCACCACGGTGGTGCTCATCGCGGCGTTGGTCGCCTCCGGTGTCAGCAGCACCGCCGCCGCGGTCATCCTGGCGGCCCAAGCCCTGATTTTCGCTGTCGGCGCCGTCCTCGGGCCGCGCCGTCACCCGTACGGCCGGCTATTCGCCCGGTTGATCGCACCCCGCCTCGGTCCGGTCGAGGAGCGCGAACCCGCCCCGCCGCTGCGTTTCGCCCAGGCCGTCGGCCTGGTGTTCGCCCTCGTCGGTCTGGTCGCCTTCACCGGTGGCGCGCCACTGGCCGGCACGATCGCCACGGCGCTGGCGCTCGCTGCGGCATTCCTCAACGCGGCGTTCGGGATCTGCCTGGGCTGTCAGCTGTACCCACTGTTCGCGCGGCTGCGCCGCAGACAGGCCACCACCTGACCGCCACCGCGAAACACGTTACGCACGAGAGCAACCAGACCGAATTCGGCCCCGCAGGGCCCCGACAGAATCGAGACAGCGATGATCAAACAACTACCTCTGCCCGTCGGCGTCGACCTGGAAAAGGAGACCGTGATCACCGGACGGGTAATCGACGACTCAGGACAGAGCATCGGCGGTGCGTATGTGCGTCTGCTTGATGACTCTGAGGAGTTCACCGCCGAGGTGGTCGCCACCTCGACCGGCGACTTCCGGTTCTTCGCCGCACCCGGCACCTGGACGGTGCGGGCGCTGACGACCGCGGGGCACGGCGACGCCACCGTGGCGCCCGCCGGCGCCGGTCTGCATGAGGTCGATATCAAGGTTGCCTGACGGCCGAGCGATAGACTCATCGCCGTGGTGCTCTTCTTCGAGATCCTCCTGGTCCTCTCGGTGATCGTGATCACCTGGTTCGCGATCTACGCCGTCTACCGACTCATCACCGACGATTCGTGAGCGCCGACGACATCAAGGGCAGCGGCGACCGTGCCGTCGCTGCCGCCGCTGAGCGCGCCAAGCAGACCGCCAACCGCAACATCCCGGTCGGCGACGGAATCCCGGTCGCTGACACCGCCAACCTGCGTCTGGGCGCCAATCTTCACGATGCGCTGCTGGCGTTGCTGCCGTTGGTCGGTGTGTGGCGCGGGGAGGGCGAAGGTCGCAGCCCCAGCGGCGATTACCGCTTCGGCCAGCAGATCATCGTCTCCCACGACGGCGGCGACTATCTCAATTGGGAGGCCCGGTCGTGGCGACTCGATGACGAAGGCGGCTACCACAGTCCCGGCCTGCGTGAGACCGGCTTCTGGCGGTTCGTCCACGACCCCGCTGATCCCGATGAGTCTCAGGCAATCGAGTTGCTGCTCGCCCATTCGTCGGGCTACATAGAACTGTTCTACGGCCATCCCCGCACCCAATCTTCGTGGGAACTGGCGACCGACGCACTCGCCCGGAGCAAGTCGGGTGTGCTGGTCGGCGGGGCCAAGCGCCTCTACGGCATCGTCGACGGCGGCGACCTGGCTTACGTCGAGGAACGCGTTGACGCCGACGGCGGCCTGGTGCCGCATCTATCGGCCCGGCTGACGAGGTACGCCGGATGATGCGACTTCTCCCGGCGGCCGTCGTCGCCGGAGCAGCACTGACACTGGTCGCCTGCTCCGGTCAGCAGGCCCCGCAGCAGCCCGCCACAACCGAACCCACCTCGGCACACGGTTCACTGGCGGACTGCCTGAAAGCACAGGGTATGCCCGAATCCAGCGGTCCTGCAGCAGTTCTCGGCCCCCCAGCGGGAGTCGACCCAGCCAAGTGGGGCGATGCCATGAGAGCCTGTTCGGACTTCGCGCCCGGACCCGCCGGTCCCTGATCCGCATTCCGGGCCCAGAAGACATCCGGGAATGGAGCGGCCCCCGAGCCGTGGGTTCCTGGTTGGACGGACCGGGGGCTCGGGGGCCGGGTAGCTGCCTGGAATTCGCCAGCGCGCTCACGTACGCGGGTGATTCCGGCACCTGGTGCTGCTAGCGGGCAGCCACCTCACATGTCCAAAAAGTACTCAAAGTTCCGGACCACCTCCTTCCTTGTGTACCGCCGACGGTACCGCGCGTTGGGGCGGACCGCCAGAGGTTATTGCGCGATCGCATTCTCGATCAGCGCAGACACCTGGGCCCGTAGCGGCGACGGCCGCAGCGGCTGACCGTCGAGGGTATGCACCCATGCACCGAGAGTGATACTGGAGACCAGCCAGACCCCTTGTGCTGCAGACAGATCAGCGGGCCGAAGCGCCTCGTAGTCGCAGTCATAGCCGTTGGCGCGAGCGACCTCGAACAATGCCTGTTGCGTGGTGCCACGCAGGATCGGGTACCACGGCGGCGGGGTCAACAGACACGGCCTGCCGTCGCTTCCCGCGGTGGCGATCACCACGGTCGAGCGCGGACCTTCCAGGATGTGACCGTCGGAGCTGACGAAGATGACCTCATCGGCAGCGCGACGGGCCGCCTCCCGCAAAGCGGCCATGTTCACCGCATACGACAGCGTTTTCGCTCCGGCCAGCAGCCAGGGCATCGCCTCCACCCCGGCGGACGGAAGACCGCGGTCGAGCACGGCAGCGGCAACCCCGTCGCGGCGGGAGGCATACACCCGCTGCGCGAGTGGCGCGATGGTCAGGTAGGCGGTGGGCTGCGACCCGCTCTCGCGGCCGCGGCTGTAGACCAGACGCAGCGCCCCCTCATCAGCGGTCTGGCCTGACCACTGGGCGACCGCGGTGTCGATGGCCCGCCGCCAGCCGGCCGGATCCGGTTCGGGCAGGTCCATCATGGCCGCCGATTGCACCAGCCGGCGCAGATGCGAATCCACCAGACGCGCGGTGCCGTCACGCACCAACAGGGTCTCGAAGACGCCGTCGCCGCGCACCGCGGCCAGATCGTCGGCGAACAACAGCGGCTGACCAGGATCGTGCACCGCACCGTCGAGGCTGACGAGCACGTAAGGCTGGCCGGACATGGGCTCAGAGCCTACTGGCCGGCTCGTAGAGTTGGGGTGTGTCAGCTGTCAGCGCTCCCGAAGGTTCCCCCGACGCCGGCGCGGTGTGGCATTACGGCGATCCGCTCGGTGAACAGCGCGCTGCCGAACGCGAAGCCGTGGTGGTGGACCGCTCTAACCGGGCGGTGATCACGTTGACCGGATCCGAACGGCTCTCCTGGCTGCATTCGATTTCCACGCAGGACGTCGCCGAGACACCGGACGGAGCCTGCACGGCCAATCTCAGCCTCGACGGCCAGGGCAGGGTCGAGGACCACTGGCAACAGACCGACCTGGCCGGGGTCACCTACCTGGACACCGAACCGTGGCGAGGCGCGCCACTGCTGGACTATCTGAAGAAGATGGTGTTCTGGTCCGATGTGGAACCCGCCGCCGCCGACCTTGCGGTCCTGACCCTGCTCGGACACCGCCTGATCGATCCGGCGGTGCTGAAGGCTCTCGGTGTTGATGCGCTTCCCGACCCGGCAACGGCGGTGGCACTGCCCGACGGTGGGTTGCTGCGCCGCATGCCGAACGCTGACGGCGACCTCGAAGTTGATGTACTGATCCCCCGCCACGACAAAGACGCTGTCTTGCAGCGATTGGCTGGGGCAGGGGTGCGCCCAGCCGGCGTCTGGGCTTTCGAGGCCCACCGGGTGGCTGCCCACCGACCCCGGCTGGGTGTGGATACCGACGAGCGGACGATTCCCCACGAGGTGGGCTGGATCGGGCCGCCCGGGCAGGGCGCGGTTCATCTCGACAAGGGCTGCTACCGGGGCCAGGAGACGGTGTCGCGGGTGCACAACCTCGGCCGGCCACCGAGAATGCTCGTCCTGCTGCATCTCGACGGATCAGCCGAGCGACCGGTCACCGGAGACCCGGTCCTGGCCGGTGGGCGTCCGGTGGGTCGGGTCGGCACCGTCGTCGACCACGTCGACCTCGGGCCCGTCGCGCTGGCGCTGCTCAAGCGGGGACTGTCCGCCGACACCGAACTGACGACCGGGGGTGAGCATGCCGTCGCGGCGGTCATCGACCCCGAGTCGATGCCGCCGGCCGACGTGGCCGGGGCGGGCCGGCTGGCGGTGGAACGCTTGCGTGACGGTGGCAGCTAGGCACATTGTTCTCGATACCGCACAACGCCGAACGCGATGTTTCCCGCTGGGTGAACAGGCCTGCCCGCACTTTGTGGCCCGGCACGGTAAAGTAATGACAGGACAAACACGACATTAGATCGGAGCCGCCTGTTATCGGGCCGCTCCGTTATTGCGCGAGGGGGTTCCCCCATGGGCCGCGGCCGGGCTAAGGCAAAGCAGACCAAGGTTGCCCGAGAGCTGAAATACAGCTCTCCGCAAACCGACTTCGAGCGGCTTCGCGAGGAGCTCGCCGGGTCAGGTGATCGCGAACCGGCGACCAACGGTTTCGACGACTCGAACGACGATGAGGACGATTGGCGGCGCTGAGCCACAGTCGGTCCTGACCGCTGGCTTCAGAACCGCGGGTGCTGCCCCACCAGCGTGACACGCGGGCCGTCGCCACCCTTTGCTGGGGCTTTCATCACGCTGCCCAGCACCCAGCAGTCCAGGTGCCGGGCCGTGAGGATGGCCAGCACTCGGTCGGTGTCCTCAGGGGCGACGAGTGCCACCATGCCGACACCCATGTTGAAGGTCTTCTCCATTTCCGCGCGCTCCACGCGGCCGCGGTGGGCGATCAGCCCGAACACCGGCGCCGGGGTCCAGCTACCGCGGTCGATTTCGGCCACCAGGCCGTTGGGGATGACCCGCTCCAGGTTGCCGGCCAAACCGCCGCCGGTGACGTGGCAGAAGGTCCGCACGTGTGTCTCGGCGGCCAGTGCCAGGCAGTCCTTGGCGTAGATGCGGGTCGGCTCCAGCAGTTCCTCGCCGAGGGTGCGGCCGAACTCCTCCACGTGGCCGGCCAGGTTCATCCGGTCGATTTCCAGTAGCACCTTGCGGGCCAGGGAATAGCCGTTGGAGTGCAGACCCGAGGATCCCATCGCAATGAGGACGTCGCCGGGGCGAACCCGATCCGGGCCCAGGATGTCGTCGGCCTCCACCACACCTACTCCGGTGGCCGACAGGTCGTAGTGGTCGGGCTCCATCAACCCGGGATGCTCAGCGGTCTCACCGCCGAGCAGCGCGCAACCGGCGATCACGCAGCCCTCGGCGATGCCGGAGACGATCGCACTGATCCGCTCCGGAACGGTGCGGCCGACAGCGATGTAGTCCTGCAAGAACAGCGGTTCGGCACCGCAGACGACGAGGTCGTCGACCACCATCGCGACGAGATCGAGGCCGACGGTGTGGTGGATGTCCATCGCCTGGGCGACCGCGAGTTTGGTGCCGACGCCGTCGGTGGAGGAGGCCAGGACCGGCTCGCGGTACCCGCCGCGCAGCGCGAACAGGCCGGCGAAACCGCCGAGTCCGCCGCGCACCTCCGGCCGGCTGGCTCGTTTGGCCAGCGGCTTGAGCAGTTCGACGGCGCGATCCCCCGCTTCGATGTCGACGCCGGCCGATGCGTAGGAGACACGGGCGCCTTCCCCGCGTTGACTCCTCGACGACTCAGCAGACATCGGCGTCAAGGCTACCGCTCCCGCGGTGCGCTCAGACCGCCGACTGGCTCAGCCGACGTGGCGGGCCAGCCATTCGTTGAGCGGCTTGCCTGCCCGCAGCGTGCTGACCACACGCTCTTTGGCTTTGGCGGTCCCCAGCCAGGCCCCTACCGGCCAGTCTTTCATCATCGCGATGCCCTTGTGCCGCAGCAGTTCGATGCGGGGGTGGTCCTTCGGGAACCCCTTCGGTGCGGTCTTGAGCACTTCGTGGGCCATCGTCTGGTAACCGGCTTGGTGGAGTTCGTCGACGATCTGGGCGAGTTGGGTGCCAGACTTCTCCCGGTCAACGGCGGTCCGGTAGCGCTGCAGGGCGGCCGGGTCGGGCATGTACAGGCCGCCGCCCACCGACAGCCCGTCAGCGGAGAACGACACATAGGCCTGCCCCACTCCCGTTCCGAGGGTCGCCGCGCAGCTGGTCTTGTACGGGGTTTTGTCCGCACTGAACCGCACGTCGCGGTAGGGGCGGAACAACTTGCCGGGCCCGAATTCCTCGGCGAGTTCGCCGAGCAATTGCTCCATCGGCGCACGCACGCAGTCCGTGTAGACCAATCTGTGCGCATCCCAGTAGACCTTGGAGTTATCAGCCTGAAGGCCCTCGTAGAACTCGACCGCCTCGACGGGCCATCCGGTGAACGCCATGCACCAGTTCTACCGGCTCAGCTCACCGGGCGTCGTGGGTAATGCGGCCGTCCATCATGGTGAGCACCACCGGCACCGCATGGATCTCGTGTGGGTCGACGCGGAAAAGATCAGCGCCCAGCACGGTGAGATCGGCGGCCTTCCCCGCGGTCAGGGTGCCGGTGCGGTGCTCGAGCCGAAGCTGGTAGGCGCCATTGGCGGTGTAGCCTCGCAGCGCATCGGCCAGGCCGATCCGCTGCCGGGGGACCAAGGGCTGGTCGTCCGGGTATCCGGGCCGCTTACGGGTCACCAACGCTTCTATTTGGATCAGCGGCGGGCCCTCGTCGATGTCGACGCCGGGGATGTCGCTGCCGTAGGTAACCGTCGCGCCGGAACGGACCAGGTCGCCATAGGGAAACAGCCGCTCCTCGACCCGGTCTGCGCCGAGCATTGAGGTGTAGATGTCCAGGTACTGGCCGTTGTAGTCGGTGCCCCACAGCGGGGTGCAGTTCGCGACGATTCCCATTGCCGCGTATCTCGGCAGGTCGGCCGGGTCGACCATCGAGTTGTGGGCGATGACGTGCCGGGGCTGGAAAGAGTCGCCCGAGGAGACCACTCGGCGCATCGCCCGCTCGTAGGCATCCAGCACCACCCGCACCGATCCGTCGGCGTCGACGTGGATGTGCATGTCGAAGCCGGCCGCCTGGGTCGCCGCGATCTGCGCTTCGATATGGTCCGGCGGAAATGTCATGGCGCCAAGGTCGTCTGCGCCGTGTCCGACGCATGGTGAGAGCAGCAGTGCCCCGCCGCTCATGAACGTGCCGTCGGCCCACAATTTGCAGGTGTTGATCTGCAGGTGTTCGGAGCGCAGTTCGGCATTCCAGGCCTTTAGGTTCTCGACGATGTCCGCCGGATCGTCATTGGGGGTGCGGGTCCAGTACGAGCCTGCCACCCGCACCGGCAGCGCACCGGCCTGATCCTGCGCCACCAGATCCGCATAGATCCAGCGGGCGTCGGCGCTGGTCGGACCGGCGGCGGCACCGGCCTCGAAGTAAGACGTGACCCCCCACGACGGCGCGGCCTGCAACGTCAACTCCTGCGCGCTGCGGATATTGGTCACCGAGAACAAGTCCTGAGCGATGATGATCGGCATGTAGGACGCAGCCTCCACGGCGTGGCCGGTGGGCGTGCCGTCCGGGTCTCGGATCCAGTACTGGGCGCCCGGATCCGGATCGGGGGTGGACGCGTTGATTCCTGCGGCGCGCATCGCGGCGGTGTTGAACCAGATGTCGTGGGCGTCGGCGGAGAACAGGTACATCGGGCGGTCGCCGGTGATCTCGTCGAGCCACTCCCGGCGCGGAGAGCGTTCCTCGAAGGAGTCGGGCATCCAGGCATAGCCCCGCAGCGGTGCGCCGGCGGGTTGATCGGCCACCCACCGGCGGATCGCGGCGAGAACAGCGTCCCGCCCGACGATGCCGGAGAGGTTGACGCCGAGCTTGGACACCGCCATCGAGGCGAAGTGGTTGTGGGCGTCGATGAAGCCGGGCAGACACATCCGCCCGTCCAGTTCGATCACCTCGGTGCCGGCGTCGATGAAGTCCTCGGCGCCCGCACGGGTCCCGACGTGCACCAGATCTGCCCCGCGCACCACCACCGTCTGCGCCCAGGGCTGAGCGGGGTCGGCGGTCCAGATGGGGCCGTCGGTGATCAGATAGGAGTTGGCCACGAATCCTGACGCTAGCCGCGCCGACTGGTGGGCACGGAGGATTCGGGGTGTGACACCCTGAGATCCCTGGGCGCCTAACGATGGCACGATGGCGCTGGGGCCGGTTTTCCTGACGACCCGGTGACGTCGCCACACACCCGCTGCAGCGCGGGCGGTCAGCAGGTTCAATCGGTATCGACGAGGAGGTGGCATGGCGGCTGGCAAGCTCCGGTGCCTGGTGACCGGCGCGACGGGTTACATCGGCGGGCGGCTGGTGCCCCGGCTCCTGGAGAGCGGCTTCGAGGTGCGGGCTCTGGCCCGCAACCCCGACAAACTGGACAACGTGCCGTGGCGCGACCGCATTGAGGTCGCCAAGGGCGACCTCGGCGATCCGGCGTCGCTGGAGGCGGCCTTCACGGGCATCGACGTCGTCTACTACCTGGTGCACTCCATGGGGTTCGAGAAGGACTTCGCCGCCGAAGAGCGCCGCGCCGCACTCAACGTCGTCAACGCCGCCCGCAAGGCCGGTGTGCACCGCATCATCTACCTGTCCGGACTGCACCCGGAGGGCGCGGAGCTGTCCGAGCACCTAGGATCGCGCACCACCGTGGGCCAAATCCTCATCGCGTCGGGGATCGAGACCATCGTCCTGCAAGCCGGCGTGGTGGTCGGGTCGGGTTCGGCATCGTTCGAGATGGTCCGCCATCTCACTGATCGGCTTCCGGTGATGACCACCCCGAAGTGGGTGCACAACAAGATTCAGCCGATCGCGATCCGCGATGTCCTGCATTACCTGGTCGCAGCCGCCACCTGCGCGGTGCCCGAATCGCGGGAGTGGGACATCGGCGGGCCGGACGTGCTGGAGTACGGCGACATGATGCAGGTCTATGCCGAGGTGGCAGGACTGCGCCCGCGCCGGATTCTGGTGTTGCCGGTGCTTACCCCCCGGATCGCCTCGCTGTGGGTGGGGTTGGTGACGCCGATTCCCGCGGGCTTGGCGCGGCCGCTGGTGGAGTCCCTGCACTGTGATGCGGTGATGAGCAACCACGACATCGACACCATCATCGCGCCGCCCGAGGGCGGGCTGACCCCGTATCGGCGGTCGGTGTCACTGGCGTTGGCGCGGATCGCGCGCGGCGAGGTCGAAACCACCTGGAACACCGGTACTGCCGCACAACTGCCCAGCGACCCGGAGTGGGCGGGCGAGGTGGTCTACACCGACACCCGGGCGCTGCACACCACCGCGGGCCCCGAAAAACTCTGGAAGGCGGTCGAAAGCAGCCTGCCCAAACACTGGAAGGTCGAGGAGCGTGGGGACGGACTGCTGAAATTGCGATCTGCCCGCAGCGGCCCGGGCGACCGGTGGCTGGAGGTGCGCATTACCCCCGAAGGCACCGGCAGTCGCTACGAGCAGCGGGCGATTTTCTATCCGCGCGGGCTGGTCGGGCGCGCGTATTGGTATGCGGGGCGTCCATTGCAGGCGATGGCCCTGGACCGGCGGGTGAAGAAGGTGACCTCAGCGGTCAGCTGAAGTCAGGGTCGACTCAGCGCCGAGACGTTGTCGTTGTCGGCCTGGACTGCGGCGAGCATATTCTCGACGACGTTCTTGCCGAGCGCCGTGGCGGTGGGCAGTTCGATCGGGTACGTGCCGTCGAAACACGCGCAACACAGTCGACTGGCGGGCTGTTCGGTGGCGGCGATCATGCCCTGCTGCGAGATGTAGCCCAGGGTGTCTGCGCCGATGGCCTGGCGCACCGACTCCAGCATCTCGCCGTCATCGGTCTGGGTTCCCGGGGCGTTGGCGATCAGTTCGGCCGGGGTGGCGAAGTCGATACCGTAGAAACACGGCCACTTCACCGGCGGTGAGGCGATGCGGACGTGCACCTCGACCGCACCGGCCTCGCGCAGCATCCGGATCAGGGCACGCTGGGTGTTGCCCCGCACGATGGAATCGTCGACCACGATGAGCCGTTTGCCGCGGATGACCTCCCGCAGCGGGTTGAGCTTCAACCGGATACCGAGTTGGCGGATGGTCTGCGACGGCTGAATGAAGGTGCGGCCCACGTAGGCGTTCTTCATCAGGCCCTGCCCGAACGGAATCCCGGACTCCTGGGCATAGCCCACCGCCGCGGGGGTGCCGGACTCGGGCACACCGATGACCAGGTCGGCCTCCACCGGCTTCTCCCGGGCCAGCCGCCGGCCGATGTCCACCCGGGCGCCGTGCACGGAACGCCCGGCGATGACGCTGTCGGGCCGGGCCAGGTAGACGTACTCGAAGACGCATCCCTTCGGGGTGGGCGGGGCGAACCGGGTGGAACGCACCCCGTCGGCGTCGATCGCCAGCAGTTCACCGGGTTCGATGTCACGCACGAAGGAGGCGCCGACGATGTCCAGCGCCGCGGTCTCCGAGGCCACCACCCAGCCGCGGTCCAGCCGTCCCAGCGACAGCGGGCGCACCCCGAACGGATCGCGGGCCGCGTACAGCGTGGTCTCGTCCATGAACACCAGGCAGAACGCGCCGCGAACCGTCGGCAGAAGTTCCAGGGCGGCCTGTTCGATGCTGGTGTCCGCCGCACCGCCGGCCAGCAGGGCGCCGAGGATGTCGGAGTCGGTGGTAGCCGCACCGGGGGCGTTGTGGTTGATCAGCCCGGCCTTGCGGGCCCGGGCGGCCAGGTCGGTGGTGTTGACCAGATTGCCGTTGTGCCCCAGCGCCACCCCGGTCCCGGCGGCGGTGTTGCGGAACACCGGCTGGGCGTTCTCCCAGGTCGTCGACCCGGTCGTGGAGTACCGGCAGTGCCCGATCGCGACGTGGCCGGGCATGGCGCCGAGGGTCTGCTCATCGAACACCTGGCTGACCAAGCCGAGGTCCTTGAACACCAGCACCTGCGAGCCGTCGGCCACCGCGATGCCGGCGGCTTCCTGGCCGCGGTGCTGCAGGGCGTAGAGGCCGTAGTAGGTGAGTTTGGCGACTTCCTCGCCGGGAGCCCAGACGCCGAAGACGCCGCACTCTTCGCGAGGTTCGTTTTCCAGTTGGCCGGTCACATTGCTCCCTGGCGTCGGTGGCGTTGTCGAGTCTACGGCGGCCGGGCCTCAAAGCGGGAATTCCACGTGAGATCACTCGTCGTGTTCCGGCGCCGGGATTGTGACCAGCGGAAACATCTCCGCGATGGCACCGGCGCGGGATCCCGAGAGGCTGAGCCGTCCCTGCGCCGCCGCCTCGTCGAACCCGAGGCGGCCGACCGCCAGCAGCAGCCACGTCCGCGGATCGGTCTCCACCACGTTGGGCGGCGTCCCGCGGGTATGCCGGGGGCCCGAAACACATTGCACCGCAACGAAAGGCGGCACCCGCACCTCGACGCTTGTTCCGGGTACCGCGGCGGCCAGGGCGCGGGCGGTCAGTCGCACCGCCGAGGCCACCAGGGCCCGGTCGGGCGCCGGGTTGGTCTCGTCGCGCAGCCAGTCCTGCACCGCGGTGACCGCCTCGCGGACCGCCTGCGGGTCGACGGATCGGCTCACCGGAGCCGCCCGGCCGGCGACAGTGGACTGCGGGCCCTGCGCTGGGCGGCCAGGGCGGCGATGGCACCGGCCTCGTTGATGGCCAGATGCGCCAGCATCGGTGCGGCCAGGCTGCCGGAACGATCGGCCAGCAGCCCGAACACCCAACCGGCCAGGCCGGTGACGGCGATGGTGCCCAGCACCGGTTCACCAGTCCCGCGGGCATCCGGGATGTGCGTCAGACCGAAGGTCAGCGCCTGCAGCAACCGCCCGCCGCGCGCCCCGAACGCCTCGGCGGCCACCGTCGCCAGCGCGCCTCGGAAGGCGGTCTCCTCCGACCACACCGTGCCCAGCGGAATCTCCACCACCAGCCAGCGCTGCGGCCGCTGCGGCAGATCCCGCTCGAGCATCGCCGCCCGAACCTTCGGCACCGCCGCGCTGACCGCGACCCCGGCTGCCACCGCACCGGCCACCGCAAGCCCGGCCCGCAGTCCCGACCGCAGCGCCGGGGGCCGCAGCCCCAAGGGGGCGCGCGCGACGGCGGCCAGCGCGGTGCCGTAGGCGGCCTGCGCGACCGGATGACGCCGCCAGGGCTGATCCAGGCCGGCGGTAAAGCTCCACCCCACCAGGGCGCCGGCCAACGCGATCGCCCTGAGCCGAGCCTGCCGTTGGTCGAGCCTCATGCGAACTCCGGGCCGCCCGCAGCGATCAGCTTCTCCAGGGACCGGCGGATCCGATCGGTGTCCACCCGGGTCCATCCGTCGGGCGCGGCCACCGCCACCCATCCGTCGAGTTGGCTGTCGCCGTAGTTGTGGCCATGCCCGTCCGGCGTGCCAGCCGCATTGGTCACGTTGCCGGCCATGTCGGCGCTGACCTGTAAGAAGGTGACGATCGGGTACCAGCGCATGGCGGGGCTGCGGTCGAATCCGGGTGGTTCGTCGAGCCAGTCCGGCTTTTCGAACAGCAGGTCCGGCGACCACCACACCACCGGGTCGGAGGCGTGCTGCAGGAAAAGCACCCGCGTTCGGCTCCACGGCGGCCTGGCGGCGACGGCGGCGATCTCCTCAGCGCTGGAGGCCTGCGCAAAGCGCACGGTGCGTCCGTTGTCGTAGCGCGGCTGGACCTCAGGGGTCCCCGGATCGCGCCGCACGGTCAGCGCCCGCCACAGGTTGCTGGAATTCGGCGGCCCCACCCACAGCACCGAAGTGAAGCCCCTGTCCTCGACGTCGGGCAGGAATCCGAACGCACCCTGCCCCGCCATCGAGCCGAGGCTTTCCCCGTAGAGGGCGAGTGTGGGCCGCCGCTCGGCCGGCCACTGCAGCCAGCGCCGGTGGATGCCGTCGACCATGGCCCGCCCGGCCTGCACCGACTTGTCCCGGTCGGCCAGAAACGAAATCCAACTGGGCAGGTAGGAATACTGCATGGCCACCAAGGCGGTGTCGCCGTTGTACATCGACTCGATCGAACGGGCGGCGACCGGGTCAACCCAGCCGGTTCCGGTGGTCGGGATGATCACCAGGAGGCTGCGATCGAACGCACGGGTGCGCTGCAGTTCCGACAGCAGCACCGAAACCCGCGCCTCGGCCGTGGGGGCCGACTGCAGACCGGCATAGATCCGGATGGGCTCCTTGGCCGGCCGGCCGTTGAGTTCGGTCAGTTCGGCAGCGTCCGGCCCGGTACCGACGAAGTTGCGGCCCTGGAATCCCAGGCTGTCCCAGGGGGCGAAAGATGCTGGGCTGCCTGCTCTTTCGCTCCGTTGTGGTTGCTCGATGCCGGGCCGGGTGGTGGCATTCTTGGGTTGGAACACCGCACTGGCTCCGGTCAGGAGCCCCCGCACCAGGACACCGTTGACCAGGGTCACCATCAAGATGACCACGATCGCGGTGCCGATGAACATCGCGACCTCGTCGTCGACGTGCAGGCGGCGGATTATCAGGCGCGCCAGTGCTTTGATGACGTCCCTGATGAGCCGGGCTGCCGCGACCAGGGCACCGCCGACCGCAAGGGCCACCGCCACCGTACGCAGATACCCCGTGGTGGCCGGTCCTTCGATGCCCATCAGGGCGGCGATTCGCCGCTGCCAGGCCGCGGCGGGGATCACCATCAACAGGCTCGAGCCGATCGAGAGCGTGACGATGCCGGCCCGCAGGCCGTAACGCCACCGCCGCGGCAGCGGCCACCAGGAGCGTCCCCGAAGCGCAACCCGCAGCATGGCCGCGACCAGGACCCCGATGCCGTATCCGATCGCCGCGTTGATTCCGCCGGTGATGCCGCCCATGATCCAATCGCGCGGCAGCAGCGACGGGGTCAGCGACAGACAGAAGAAGATCGCCGCGAAGGCCACCCCGGTGAACTCCAGGCGCACCAAACTCCACGCCCAAGTCAGCACTGACGCGTGCGTCATCCGAAGAGCCTGGGCAGCACTCCTTCAGACGTGCTGCGCAGTTCCTCCAGCGTCATACTGAATTGACCTTGCACCTCAACGGAATCCGATCCGTTATCGGAGACCCCGATGCGGGTCGCGGGAAGTTCACGAGCTTCGCACATGGCCCGGAACCGGCTCTCCTCGGTGCGCGGAACCGCGACCAGCGCGCGGCCCGCGGACTCGGAGAACAGCCACACGAACGGGTCGGCACCTTCGGGAAGCACGATGCGGCAACCGGATTCACCGGCGAGGGCGGCTTCGGTGACGGCTTGGATCAACCCACCTTCACTGAGGTCGTGGGCAGCCGAAGCCAAGCCGTCGCGGGAGGCCGCCACGAGGACCTCGGCAAGGAGCTTCTCCCTGACCAGATCCACCTGCGGCGGCACGCCCCCGAGATGATCGGCGGTGACCTGCGCCCAGATCGAGCCGTCGAATTCGTCGCGGGTGTCCCCTAGCAGGAACAGCGTCTCACCCGGTTCGGCACCCAGGCCGGTGGGCAACCGCCGGCGCACGTCATCGAGCACACCGAGCACACCGACCACCGGGGTCGGCAGGATCGCGGTCGCACCGGTCTGGTTGTAGAAGCTGACGTTGCCCCCGGTGACCGGAATGCCCAGGGCCGCACAGCCGTCGGCCAGCCCGCGTACGGCCTGGGCGAACTGCCACATGACGCCCGGGTCCTCCGGGGAGCCGAAATTGAGGCAGTTCGTCACGGCGATCGGCGTCGCCCCGGTGACAGCGACGTTGCGATAAGCCTCGGCCAGTGCCAGTTGCGCGCCGGTGTACGGGTCGAGCAGGGTGTACCGGCCGGAGGCGTCGGTGGAGACCGCGATACCGCGTCCGGTCTGTTCGTCGATGCGCAACACCCCGCCGTCGGCATGCTCGGCGAGCACCGTGTTGCCCCGGACGTAGCGGTCGTACTGCTCGGTGATGAAATTGCGACTGCACAGGTGCGGGCTGCCCAGCATCGCCAGGAAGGTGGCGCGTAACTCGTCGGGCGTCTGTGGTCGCGGCAATTTCGCCGAGGTGTCGGCGTTGAGCATGTCCTGGTTGTCGGGCCGGGCCAGCGGTCGCTGATAGACCGGCCCCTCGTGAGCGACGGTGCGCGGGGGGACGTCGACGACGGTTTGCCCTTCCCAGGTGATCCGCAGCCGGTCACCATCGGTGACTTCACCGATGACCGTGGCCAGCACATCCCATTTGCGGCAGACCGCCATGAATTTCTCGACGTTCTCCGGCGCGACCACCGCGCACATCCGCTCCTGGGACTCGCTGGAAAGAACTTCAGCCGGAGTCATATTGCTGGCTCGCAGCGGAACCCGGTCCAGTTCGATGGCCATTCCGCCATCACCAGCCGAGGCGAGTTCGGATGTGGCGCAGGACAATCCAGCTCCACCAAGATCCTGGATACCGATCACCAGCCCGGCTGCGTAAAGCTCCAGGCAGCACTCGATGAGTACCTTTTCGGTGAAGGGATCGCCGACCTGCACGCTGGGCAGTTTCTTTCTGCCTGCACCCGACTCGTCTCCGGAGAACGTATCGCTGGCCAGCACCGACACCCCGCCGATGCCGTCCAGGCCGGTGCGGGCACCGAACAGGATGATCTTGTTGCCCGCGCCGGAGGCGAACGCCAGGTGCAGATCCTCCTTGCGTAACACGCCGACGCACAACGCATTCACCAGGGGATTGCCGGCGTAGGAGGCGTCGAAGACGGTCTCGCCACCGATATTGGGCAGTCCCAGGGAGTTGCCGTAGCCGCCGATCCCGCGCACCACCCCGTCGAGCACGCGGCGGGTGTCGGGGGCATCGGCGGCGCCGAAGCGCAACTGGTCCATCACCGCGACCGGGCGCGCACCCATGGCCATGATGTCGCGGACGATGCCACCCACCCCGGTGGCCGCGCCCTGGTAGGGCTCCACAAAGGAGGGGTGGTTGTGCGACTCCACCTTGAAGGTGACGGCCCAACCGTCACCGATATCGACCACGCCGGCGTTTTCCCCGATTCCGGCGAGCATGCCGGCGCGCATCTCCTCGGTGGTGGTCTCGCCGAAGTAGCGCAGGTGCACCTTCGAGGACTTATAGGAGCAGTGCTCACTCCACATCACCGAGTACATCGCCAGTTCAGCGTCGGTGGGACGGCGGCCGAGGATGTCGCGGATGCGCTGGTACTCGTCGTCTTTGAGGCCCAGTTCCCGGTGGGGCTGGGGGTGCTCGGGAGTGGCGGAGGCGTACTCGACGGTGTCGACGGTCACGCAGGTGAGTCTAGTGAGGGCTCAGGGCCGGGGTGCTGCCACGCAGAACGCGTTGCCGTCCGGGTCGGCCAGCACCACCCAGCGGAAACCGCCGTCGAGGCAATGCCGGCCGGTCTCGGTGGCGCCCAGGCCGAGCAGGCGGTCCACCTCGACGTCGAGATCAGACGCCGTGAGATCCAGGTGCACCCGGTTTTTGCCCGGTGTCGGCGTCTGGACGCGCTGAAACCCGAGGGCGGGCCAGTTGTCTCGGACCACCAGGACGAAATCACCACCGGGCAGGGGTACGACGGACCCACCGACCGCCTCGGCCCACCACTGCGCCAGCCGTGCGGGGTCGGTGCAGTCGACGGTGATCATTTCCAGACTGAGTGTCATCGCGGCTCCAGAAATGCTTGTAGCGCAGCGCTGTAGGCGGCCACGTCCGCCGCGCCCATGAGTTCACGGGCCGAGTGCATGGCCAACTGCGGGGCGCCGACATCGACGGTCGGGATGCCGGTGCGCGCGGCGGCCATCGGTCCGATCGTCGAACCGCACGGCAGGTCGGCGCGGTGCTCGTAGCGCTGCAGTGGCACCCCGGCCTGCCGGCAGGCCAGTTCGAACGCCGCGGCGGTGCGCCCGTCGGTGGCGTAGCGCAGGTTGGGCTGCACTTTGAGCACCGGGCCGCCGTTGACATAGATCAGGTGCCCGGGCTCGTGCCGTTCGGGGTAGTTGGGGTGGGTGGCGTGCGCCATATCGCCGGAGGCCAGCATCGAGGCGGTCGTCAACCGCAGGAAATCCTCCCGGTCCCCGCCGCCGGCCAGCACGATCCGTTCCAGAGTGGTGACCAGGAACTCCGACTGGGCGCCGTGATCCGAGGTGGAGCCAACCTCCTCGTGGTCGAACAGCGCCAGCACCGCAATGTTGGGCCCGGGTTGGGCGGCCAGCAGGGCTTCCAGCCCGACGTAGCAGGTGCCCTGGTTGTCCAGCCGGGGCGCGCTGACGAGATCCTCGTCGACACCGATGAGCCGGGCCGGTTCCAGGACGTGGGTCATCAGGTCCGCCGACAGCAGGTCTTCGGGCGCGACCCCGGCCCGTTCGGCGACCCAGTGGTGCAGCGACCGGGGCCGCTGGCCGGCCCCCCACACCGCGTTGAGGTGGCGCTGCGGGTTGAGGCTCACCGAGTTGCGGTCCTCGGCAAGGTGAATCGCCAACTGCGGCACCCGCAGCAGCGGTTCGTTGAGGTGGATCAGCAGGTGGCGCAGCCCGCCATCGGCGTCCGGGTCGCGCACCGACAGCCGGCCGCTGATCCCCAGATCGCGGTCCAGCCAGGAGTTCAGCCAGGCACCGCCGTAGGGCTGCAGAGCCAGGACCTGCCAGCCGGCGACCGCGCTGTCGGGGTGTTGTTTGACCCGCAAATTGGGACTGTCGGTGTGGCCACCGATGATCCGGAACGGCGCCGCGGCCGGTTCACGCGTCGGCGCGGCGTGCCAGGCGATCAGCGACCCGGCCCGGACGGTGAAGAACCGCCCTTCAGGGCTGTCATCCCAGCGGTCGGTCTCGGCGAGTTCGGTGTAGCCGGCGGCACGCAGCCGCGCGGCCACCGTCGCGCAGACGTGGAACGGCGACGGGGAGGCGTCGACGAACTCGCACAGGCCGTGCGCGGTGGCCCCGTTCATCGCTGTGGACTCACGGGTCAGGCCGTCAGCACCGCATCGAGTGCGGAGTAGAACATCCCCAACCCGTCGTCGGACGGCCCGGTCAACGGCTCGGTGGCGTGCTCCGGATGTGGCATCAGGCCGACGACACGGCCGTTGGCCGACGCGACGCCGGCGATGTCACGCATCGAGCCGTTGGGGTTCTCCGCGTAACGGAACACCACCCGGCCTTCACCTTCGAGTTCGTCGAGCACGGATTCGCTTGCCACGTAACGGCCTTCGCCGGACTTCAGCGGGACGAGCAGTTCGGCCCCCCACTCGTAGCGGGATGTCCAGGCCGTGGTGATGGAGTCCACCTTCAGCCACACGTCGCGGCAGATGAAATGCAGGCCGGAGTTTCGGGTCAGCGCGCCGGGCAGCAGGCCTGCCTCGCAGAGGATCTGAAAACCGTTGCAGATACCCAGTACCGGCATACCGCGGTCGGCTGCGGCGACCACTTCACCCATCACCGGGGCGAACTTCGCGATGGCCCCGCACCGGAGATAGTCGCCGTAGGAGAAGCCGCCGGGCACGACTACGGCGTCTACCCCTTTGAGGTCGGCGTCGCCGTGCCACAGGCTGACCGCCTCGGCTCCGGCCAACCGGACCGCGCGGGCGGCGTCGACGTCGTCGAGGGTCCCCGGAAAGGTGATGACCCCAACCCGCGCGCTGATGCGTGGTCCGCCTTCGGCTTCTCGCTGGCCGCTCACGCCGGATCCCGGGTGACCGACCAGTCCTCGATCACGGTGTTCGCCAGCAGCGACTCGGCGATCTCGGCCAGTTCGTCGTCGGTCACCGTGTCGTCGACCTCAAGTTCGAAACGCTTGCCCTGCCGGACATCCGCGACGCCGGCGTGCCCCAATCGGCCGAGTGCACCGACGATGGCCTGACCCTGGGGGTCGAGGATCTCGGCTTTGGGCATCACGGTGACAACTACCCGGGGCACTGTTCTCCTTTGTGTCGGCGAGAGGCCGACGTGCTCCTTATGTCGACGGATGGTGCGGCGCTGATCCTACCGGTGCGATCACGGGCAGGAGCCGAGGTAGGCGGTGCACAACGGCGCGCCGAGGGAGTCCAGGACCGCGCTATCGGTGACCGCCGGCCATGGTGTGCGGGCCGGCGCCTGGGACCACAGCGACAGTTCGGTGACCGTGCTGGTGACCGGATCGGCCACCAGGTACTGGTGCATCACCACCGGGCCGCTGATCGCGGCGGCGACCCGGTCGGGCTCATCGACGATGAGCGAGGCCGATGCGCTCGGATTGGTGGCCTGGCAGGCCCGCAGCGCGGCGGCAGCGGCGGCCACAGCGTCGTGGGCGAGTTGACCGCCGCGCCAGGTCTCGCCGCGCCAGTGCACCACCTGTGCCCGTAGCTGCCACTCGCCGACGGGATGGGAGACCTCCGAACGCTCCGCGACGGCGTAGTGACGCGGGTCGGCCGGGCTCATCGTTGTGCCGCAGAGTTCTTCGAAGCCGAACCGAGGCGGGCGGGAGGTGACGGCGAGTCCGGCCAGATTCGGCCAGGAGTAGGTGGAGTTCAGCGGGATCGCGGCCGGGGCGATCCAGGCCGTGGCCGGGATGCGGTTGCAGGCCGGCGGGCAGGTGCTGGCGGGCTCCGCGGAAGCCTCCGGCGCGGCAAACACACAACAGGTAACCACCACTGCCGTGAGCGCAATACGCATCCCGCCGCCTCCTGTGAGCGCGCACAATCGTAAGCATGGAATTGACGCATTTCGGTCATTCATGTCTGCTGGCGGAGTTCGGTGTCGCACGGCTGTTATTCGACCCGGGCAACTTCTCACACGGCTTCGAAGGCGTCACCGGTCTGTCAGCGATCCTGATCACCCACCAGCATCCCGACCACGCCGACCCGCTCCGACTGCCGGCCTTGGTGGCGGCCAACCCGCAAGCGTCGCTGTACGCCGACCCGCAGACCGCCGCCATCCTCGGCGGCGACTGGCAACCGGTCTACGCCGGCGACCACCTCGACGTCGCCGGGCTGACCATCCGCGGAGTCGGCGGCCGTCATGCCGTGATCCACCCGGAGATCCCGGTGATCGACAACATCTCCTACCTCGTCGGGGATGACGAGCATCCGGCCAGGCTCATGCATCCCGGTGACGCGCTGTTCGTCCCCGATGAGCCGGTGGAGGTGTTGGCCACCCCGGCGGCGGCCCCGTGGCTGAAGATCTCCGAAGCCGTCGACTATCTGCGCGCCGTGGCGCCCCGCCATGCGGTCCCGATCCACCAGGGGATCATCGCCGCGCAGGCGCTGCCGATCTTCTACGGTCGGCTGACCGACATGACCGACACCGACTTCCGGGCGCTGCCTGAAGAGAAGTCGGTACGGTTCTGGTGATGAGCACAGCGGATCTGGAGCGGCTTTTCGGCTTACGCGGTAAGACAGCATTGGTCACCGGCGGCACCCGTGGGATCGGCATGATGATCGCCCGCGGCCTGCTGCAGGCCGGCGCCTCAGTCGTGGTCAGTTCCCGCAAGGCTGACGCGTGCGAACAGGCCGTCGAGACTCTTTCGGAGTTCGGTGACGTGCATGGCTTACCGGCCGATCTGGCGCGCCACGACGAGTGCCAACGACTGGCCGCCGAGGTGCTGGGACGCACCGGCGCCCTCGACATCCTGGTGAACAACGCCGGTGCGACCTGGGGTGAGCCGTTGGAGAGCTTTCCCGCCGCGGCCTGGGATCGGGTGCTCGACCTGAACGTCAAGTCGCCGTTCTGGATGGTTCAGGAACTGCTCCCCGGGCTACGCAGGGCGGGCACCTTCGACGATCCGGCGCGCGTCATCAACATCGGCAGCATCGACGGCATCCACGTCAGCCCGATGCCGACGTATTCCTATTCCGCGAGCAAGGCAGCGATCCATCAACTGACCCGGGTGCTGGCCAGAGAACTAGGGCCGCAACACATCACCGTGAATGCGATCGCACCCGGCCCGTTTCCGTCGAAGATGATGGCGGCAACCTTGGAGGCGTTCGGCGAGGCGATCGCCGCCGGTGCGCCGCTGCGGCGCATTGGACGCGACGACG
Source organism: Mycobacterium sp. (assembly GCF_044370595.1). Lineage (GTDB taxonomy): Bacteria > Actinomycetota > Actinomycetes > Mycobacteriales > Mycobacteriaceae > Mycobacterium. The sequence continues at coordinate 179 of NZ_JBILVF010000028.1, read as the reverse complement.
ACATGGCCGGTATCGCGGTCTTCCTGGCCAGCAGAGCGGGTTCCTACCTGACCGGGGCGGTCATCCCGGTGGACGGCGGGATCGCCACAACAGCCAGCGGTACCGGCCGCTAGTTCTTGGCAGCGGGCTCACCGAACCGATCCGGATCGGCGGTCGCCAACAGCCAGGCGTACTGGAAG
>NZ_JBILVF010000261.1:0-2686 GCF_044370595.1 Mycobacterium sp. | reverse complement strand
GGACCAACGCGCTAGCGCTCGGGCATATCTGTCCGCAGTGCTTTCCGCGAGCAAATCGGCGACGGCGTAGAAGGCATCACGGTGGCGTAGCCGTCCTTCCCGCATCTGAAAGCGCTCGTCGGCGTTAGCGAATCCGACGCCCTCACCCGGGCGGGTCGCCAGGCGCAGCATCGTGATTCCGGCCATTCCCTTCTGTCCAGTGACTGCTTCCCACTGCTCAGGGGTGCCGACGTTGTCGTCCACGATGATCCAGTGCGGGCCGATCGCGGATACTGCCCGGGAATCGATCGGCGAGGGTGTGGTGGTCGGGCTCGAACCGCTGGGTGGCGTCCATGGACCTCGGCCCTTGCGGTGTAATTCGGCGTCGAGCGCCTCTTCGAGGTCTGCCGGTGAGGTGAAGACCAGCCTTCGCAGCCCACAGGCGTCGAACATCTCGTCGTGTTGATTGTGTGGCAGCCACACCAACCAAGACCAGCGCTCAGGATTGCGGGTGACGACCATCAGCTTGACGTCGGCCGGACTGTGGTAGACCGCCAACGAGCACAGCGCCGCGCGCATCACGGCATGCAGGTCTTTGATGTCGTCGCCGACAAAGCTGAATCCGGGTCGAGAACGTAGGCTCACCACCTTGCCGATGTCGCGAATCTTGGTCTGCTCCAGAATGAAGTCCCGCAGAGCGCGGCCGGTCACCGGTTCGAGCTCCTCACCGATCGGCACCTCGGGCCATTGCAGTGAGACAGCGGAATCCGCCGCCGCCTGGACACCGATACCGAGCCGGACGTCTAGGAAGTCTGGATCACCTGGGCGCCGTTCCCACATCCGGGCGCTACCGATGATGGTGTCGAACCGCGCTGGATCACCGTGGACGTACAGCTGGCTGCGTCGCTGCTGCTGGGCGGCCCGCTGAACTTCGTCCCGGTCCTCGTCGAGTTGACGTAGATAGCTGCGGCGCTGTTTCTCCTGCTCACCCCAGCTGACGCGGCGACCCCGACCGAATCGCCCGCTGAACATCATCGCGCCGAAGGCGACCAGGCCGATGAGGGGAAACAGCCCGGCTTGCAGGGACCGGACCCCGGAGGTGTACATCACCACCAGGGTGCCGATGATGCCAACCAGCAGTGCCGGTGCGGCGATCATCAACAAAAGGTTGCGCGGTTCGCGTTCGGGTAGCGCCAGTGGAGGGCTCACCATCACCCGCACCGGTGTCACCGTGGGTGCGGCCTTGCGGGGCCCTCGGACGAATCCTCTCTTGGACATCGCTATCCCCCTGGCCCTTGCAGCAGGGCGGCTGCCGCGCCACCTGGATCGATGATGTCACGCGACAAGAGCGATCCCGCCCGGCTGATGGCAGGACCGGCTGCAAACGTGCGCACCAGCGGCCATGGCGCCTGGACCGCACGACTCGGGTCAATTCCCAAGGCCTGCAGAGTGTTCTGGTCCCATTCGATGCCGTACCGCACTCCTTGGGCGGAGATCCAGTACAGGCTCTCGCGGGTGTCGGAGGTGACGGCCCCACTTGTGGTGGCAACGAAGTTCGCTGCGCCGGGGAGCATCAACGTCTGCTGCGCCTCGACGGAATCCGAATCTCGGGCATCTCGAACCAGCGCGACGATGTGGCCGTCTTGGCCTGCCGGCACCGGCAGTCCTCGGCCGTTGTAGACGGTGACGGCGGCCTGCGGGTCACCTGCTGCCTTTGTCCAACTGACGCAGCTGACCGGACTGGCGTCGGTGTCGATGAAGTTGAGCTTGCCGGTCGGATAGAAGTCCACGTTGAGCACTTCAACCTGAGGGATGTCGACAAGCTGATCCGGGGAAATCAATTGGGGCGCCGCAGCGCCTTGGCTGTTCGCGGTGCGCAGGAGGTCGGCGACGAAGGCGGTGATCTTCTGGACACCGTTGGGCAGCAAGACGTAGAAACCGCTGTTGTTCCCATTGGCATCCTGGGTTTCCAACACTCGTCCAACCACAGAATCGGATAGAAACCGTGATGGCGTACCGGGCTCGGTAATCGCCGGAACCACAAGTGGCTCGGTGGCCGGGATCGCGTCAAACAGCGCGCTGGACAACTCGACGGGCCGCGTCACACCCGGATCCAGGCCAAGGTTGAAAGTGACCGAACGGTCAGCCGGGTCGATGCTGCTGCGTCGTCCATTCCAGATCAGGTAGGTGGTGCCCCGATGGCTGGCCAGCAGTGCCTGTTCGGTAGTCATTGGCGCGGCACGATCTCCGGAGAGTTGGCCGGCGATCGCGGTCACGACGGTCGATGCTCCGCTACCGCGCTCGGGAGCGGTATCGCAGACCGTCCAGGCCGATACTGGATTGCCCCTGATCGGAAGGTCGTCGGGAATTCCCGGGATGCCGATCATCGGTCCGGTTGGGTATTTTGCGATCTCGGCGGGCTTAACCCAACTCGGCGCAGCGGCGCTTCCGGTCGCCAGCCGGGCCGAGGTGAGGTTGAGCGCCGGGTAGAGGCGGCCGTCGATCCGGGCGTACAGCGCCCCGGTGTCCCGATTGCCGACGATCGCCGACTGGCCGACCAGTCCTGCGGGCCTGATGAAATTCAGCAACGCCATCCAGGCGCACCCCAGCAGGACGAAGACGACGGCGAGCGCGAGGGCGGCCTGCTGCTTGCGGTCGTCATGGCGCATCCGTACTGAGAAACGGGTAATCGCCGCGCGCAGTCTGC
>NZ_JBILVF010000125.1:0-10225 GCF_044370595.1 Mycobacterium sp. | reverse complement strand
ACCTGCGGCGGGCCCGCACCGACGCCCAGATCTTCGGCGACCCGGCATGGCACCGGGAACGCTATGTGCGCCTGCGAGAGGAAATCTGATGACTGAGGACTCCCTCCGTGCCGAAGTCCGGCAGTGGTTGGCCGAGAATTGGGACCCCGCCACGGAACGTGGCGAATGGTCCCGCCGTGTGTTCGACGCCGGTTGGTCGGCCCCGAGTTGGGAGCCGCAGTGGGGTGGCCGCAGCCTTACGGACTCTCAATCTCGAATCGTGGCAAAGGAATTCGCCGCCGTCGGCGCCCGAGGAACCGGCCAGGACCGTGCCGATCTGCTGGCCTGCACCGTCCACGACCTGGGCACCGAAGCTCAGAAGCAACGGCTGATCCCGCCGTCCGTACGGGGCGAGACCCGCTGGTGCCTGCTCTACAGCGAACCTGGTGCCGGGTCCGATCTGGCGGGACTGCGCACCCGGGCCGATCGCGACGGCGACGACTGGATCGTCAACGGGCAGAAGGTCTGGACGTCCTTCGCCAAGGCTGCCGACTACGGCTTGCTGGTCGCCCGCACCGACTGGGGCGTTCCCAAACACAGGGGCATCAGCTTCTTCATCTTCCCGATGCGCCAACCTGGCGTGGAGATCCGGCCGATTCATCAGATCACCGGGGAGTCGGAGTTCAACGAGGTCTTCATCACCGATGCGCGGGTCCCGCACGACAACCTCATCGGCGAGCCCGGCGGTGGCTGGCCGGTACTGCAACTGGCGCTGGCTTACGAGCGACGGCTGATGGGCGACCTGGCCCGCACCTCACGGGCCAGCCGGGATCTCAAGCCCGACGCCGACAGTCTTGTGGGGATGGCCCGGTCGTCCGGCAAACTGACCGACTCCTACATCCGCCAGGAGATCGCCCAGGTGGATGCCTACGCCGCGGTGAACCGGTGGAATACCATGCGCGCCAAGGCAACCAGTGACCGCGCCGAAGCGGCCACCCTGATGGCGCTCGGCAAGATCGCGATGTCGCGCATCCTGCACAGGACCGCCCGTGTGCAGACCGACATCGTCGGCCCGGAATCGATGCTGACCGGCCCGGACAACCCGGTCGGCGATGGCGTCACCTTCCGCACGCTCAACGCGTATTTCACCTCCATCGGCGGCGGCACCGATCAGATTCAGCGCAACATCGTCGGCGAACGCATCCTGGGGCTGCCCAAAGAGCCCGAACCCTACAAAGACACCCCGTTCCGGGACCTTCCCACCGGCTAGGGGTTTGCTCAGCGGAAGTGCAGAATGTCGTTACCCCACGCTGAACGGATGCGCTCGTCCGCGTCGTACACCAGCCGGTCGGTGCGGTCCATCACCAGGCAGGCGCGGTCGGTCTCCTGGTACGGCGTCCAGTCGGGCTCCCCGGCCGGCCCGGTCGGCTTGGCCGTCGCCGCGAAATTCGCCCACCGGGCCCGGACCCGTTTCGACAACGCTTTGGCCGGCTTGGCCCCGCCCAATTTGAGGGTGACGTCTTTGGGGGCACCGAGAGTGCCCCACACGTAAGGCAATTCGGTGGCGTGGGCGGCCCCGACCAGCAGCAGCTTCATGATTGGTGTGGAGTAGTCGAAGCGGTAGAGGTACACCGGTGCCACCCTGCAGTGCCCCTCGGCCAACCACACCGACGGCATCCGGAAACCGACATCGCTGGCGATGCTCATGACGCCGCCCTTGCCCCGATAGGTCGACCCGAGTTGCTCCTCGGTGGGCAGTTGAAGGTCGGGCTGCTCAGCGGCGATCTCGTTGAACATCGAGGTGATGGCCCGCGGCGTGATCGGCATCAGGGGTGACCGCATCAGCCGGAACAGGGCAGCCTCGTTGCGGTTGGTGCCGATGATCAGCGGCACCGGATGAGTGCGGCCCTGCCGGGCGAGGTGCACCGGGTAGTCGTGCAACAGGTCACCGTCGATGATCGGCACGAAGGCCAGAGTGCCGGGATTGCGCACCGGCACCTCATCGAAGACCTTCTTGGTGGCCGACAGCAGCGCGGGCACATCGACGTCCGCGAGTCGGTGGGCCTCGGAGTCCCTCAGGCCGAGATACTCCAGCACCTGACCGGTGACCCGCTGGGCGCGGCTCTGGTCGTACACCGAGGTGGCGGGGGAACTCTGGGCGATCGCGTTGGCGAACAGCCCTTCGGCTTGCGGGATAGCCAACAGGGTGGTGACGATTCCGGCGCCGGCGGACTCACCGAACAGCGTGACCCGGGATGGGTCGCCGCCGAACGCGGCGATGTTGTCCCGGACCCAGCGCAACGCCGCCAGCACATCGCGCAACCCGATGTTGGAATCAAACGTGCGCCGACCGCTGTGTTGGGACAGGTCCAGGAAGCCGAAGACCCCGATCCGGTAGTTCAACGTCACCACCAGCACATCACCGCTGGCGGCCAACCGGCGACCGTCATAGAGCGGCTGAGTGCCCGACCCGAGGACATACGCCCCGCCGTGCAGCCACACCATCACCGGTTTGGCATCACCCGGTGCGGTGCCCGACGGGGCCCAGATGTTGAGGAACAAGCAGTCTTCGTTCTCGGGGGCGCCGAGGTCCAGTGGGAAATTGGGCACCGGAGGCTGCGGGCAGACGCATCCGAAAGTGTCGGCGTCGGCGACCTCAGTCCAGGGCCTGGGAGGCTGCGGGGCTCGAAATCGGAGGTCACCGACCGGAGGGGCGGCGTAGCGAACACCCTTCCAAGACATCGACTTGCCGTCATCAATGCCGCGGACGGGGCCGTAAGCCGTGTCCACGACGGGGTGTTGGAGGGACATCGAATCTCCTGACGGGTTTTTGCTACGGACCTAGGCTACCTGCGGTTAACAGCCATTCAGAACAGCAGCACGCGGTACCGCCAGTCCAGCACCGGCCGGTCACGGCCGGTTTCGCCATCAGCGGAAACCCCGATGGCGTAGGCCTGTGACCGCAGGCTCAGCACCCCGCCACGGTCCTGCGGCAGCACCCGGGCCGCTTCGATCGTCAGGTCGCTGTAGAGGGTGTCGCCCTCGTACACCGGGCCGGTGTGGTCACAGGACTGCCAACTCAGGACAGCCGCCAGATTGGGCAGTAACCGGGTCGCCTGCGCCAGGGCAAGACCAATGGTGTGCCCGCCGTACACCAGTCGGGCGCCTCCGGCCCGGAAATCATGGTGGGTCGCCGCGACATTCAGGGTTAGCCGAGCCAGTTCGGGCGCGGAGGTGACGACGTCGGCTGTGCTTCGCAGCACCGATCCGGCCAGATCCGGAGTGAAATACGGTCCGGGGACCCGCTCGCGGAACGCGGCGGCGTTCCACTGCGCCACCGGGTCGGGGTCTGGATCGGGCCCCGAACCGACCGCGGAGAGGTCATCGTCATACCCGGTGTCACCCGCGCCGGGCTGGCACGGCAGCATCGCGCAGCGGTAGAAGTCCAGGACCAACCGGCCGACCTGGTCGATGGTGGTCATCCGCAGCGCCGCCAGGCCGGTCGGCTCCCGTCCGGGTTTGACCCTGTTCTGCCGCAGGCCGACGACCTCGGTGCGGGTGAACAGGCTGTCACCCACCAGCGGGAAGCGGTGGAAGATCAGGCCCCGGTAAAACAGGTTGGCCTTCACCCGCTGGGTAACCAACGTCGACTGCCCGACCGCGACGTCGCATATCAACGCGGGGTGCACCAGCACGCCCGGCACACCGGTAACCGCGTGGGTCAATTCGGCGTCCAGCGCCAGCCTCAGCCGGTCGCCGAGGATCGCTTGATGGGCCGCCGCCACACCCGGCGTCAGTGTCATCGACGGGGCCGAGTCGAAGACCTGCCCGACGGACAGATCATCGAAGAACGGGCCGCCGACTAAGTCCACGGCTGCCAGTCTGACACTGTGCGCCTGTGTCACGATGGGGTCGAAATGCCCGAACTCAGCGACGAAGAGACCCTTCTGGTCCAGACGGTGCGCGCATTCGTCGACCGCGAGGTCAAACCGACGGTGCGCCAGACCGAACAGGCCAATACCTACCCGCACGTCTGGATCGAGCAGATGAAGCGGATCGGGATCTACGGCCTGGCTATCAGTGAACGCTACGGCGGCTCGCCGGTGTCGATGCCGTGCTACGTCGAGGTGACCCAGGAACTGGCACGGGGCTGGATGAGCCTGGCAGGTGCGATGGGCGGCCACACCGTGGTGGCCAAGCTGCTCGAGGACTTCGGCACCGAGGCCCAGAAGCAGACCTACCTGCCGGCCATGGCGACCGGTGAGTTGCGGGCGACCATGGCGCTGACCGAGCCCGGTGGCGGATCGGATCTGCAGAACATGGGATGTGTCGCCCGGCGTGACGGCGCAGAACTGGTGATAACCGGGTCGAAAACCTGGATCAGCAACGCCCGTCGCTCGGGGCTGATCGCGCTGCTGTGCAAGACCGATCCGCAGGCCGACCCACGACACGCTGGCATTTCGGTAGTGCTGGTCGAGTCTCCGGCGGCCGGGCTGACCATCTCGCGTGATCTGCCCAAACTCGGCTACAAGGGCGTCGAGTCCTGCGAGTTGGTGTTCACCGACTGTCGGGTCCCGGCATCGGCGGTGCTCGGCGCGGTGCCGGGTATGGGTTTCTCCCAGATGATGAAAGGTCTTGAGACGGGACGGATTCAGGTGGCCGCCCGGGCGTTGGGTGTGGCGACTGCCGCCTTGGAGGACGCCCTGCGCTACGCCCAGCAGAGGGAGAGTTTCGGTAAGCCGATCTGGAAGCACCAGTCGATCGGTAACTACCTGGCGGACATGGCCACCAAGCTGACCGCGGCGCGTCAACTCACCCGCTACGCGGCGCAGCGATACGACAGCGGTGCACGCTGTGACATGGAAGCCGGGATGGCCAAACTGTTCGCCTCAGAGATGGCGATGGAGATCGCACTCGATGCCGTGCGCATTCACGGCGGGTACGGCTATTCGACCGAGTTCGACGTGGAACGTTATTTCCGCGACGCACCGCTGATGATCGTCGGTGAGGGCACCAACGAGATACTGCGCAATGTGATCGCCGCCCAGTTGGTGGCCCGCGGCGGAATCTAGGTGGCCGAGTACTTCTCGATCAGACTCTGCTTGTACAGCTTGCCGGTATCGGTGCGCGGCAACTGGACCTCGAAGGAGATCGACCGCGGACACTTGTAGTGCGCCAAACGTTCTCGCAGCCACACCAGAAGATCCTCGGCGAACTGCGTGCTGGCCTCACTGTGGTCGACGAGTTGCACCACACCCTTGACTGACTGGCCCATCTCCTCGTCGGGAATGCCGAACACCGCCGCATCCATCACCCGGGGATGGGTGACGAGGATGTTCTCGGCTTCCTGTGGGTAAATGTTCACCCCGCCCGAGATGACCATGTGGTGCCGTCGGTCGGTGAGGTAGAGGTAGCCCTCGTCGTCCAGATAGCCGATGTCACCGACGGTGCGCCAGCCCTGCCGACTGGTGGTGGCGGCCGTCTTCGCCGGGTCGTTGAGGTACTCGAATGACGATGCGGTGTCGAAATAGATCTCCCCGGCTTCACCGGGGGGAAGTTCGTTGCCCTCCTCGTCGAGGATGTGCAGAGCCCCGTTCATCGCCCGGCCAACCGAACCGGGTCGGGCGAGCCACTCGTCGGCGGTGATGAGGGTGGATCCGTGTGCCTCCGAAGACGCGTAGTACTCGTCGATGATGGGACCCCACCAGTCGATCATCTGTTTTTTGATGTCGACAGGACAGGGAGCGGCGGCATGGATGACCCGCTCCAGGGTCGAGATATCGTACGCATCGCGCACAGCCTCAGGCAGTTTCAGCATCCTGGTGAACATCACCGGCACGAACTGACCGTGCGTGACGCGATGCCGTGCGATGGCATCCAGCGTCCCTTCGGCGTCGAAGCGCTCCATCACCACGACAGGGATGCCGGCGGCTTGAAATGACATCGACCAGACGTTCGGGGCGGTGTGGTAAAGCGGAGCAGGGCTGATGTAGACACCGTCGGGGTTGGCCCAGAACGAGACGAGCGCCGTCATCAGGCCGGGCGCTTGGGAGGGCGGCAAATGGGTGAGCGGCCGTTTGATTCCCTTCGGGCGGCCGGTAGTTCCCGACGAGTACTGCAGCAGATCACCCTCCACCTCATCGGCAATCGGTGTAACCGGCTGCTCAGCAACAGATTCCGGGTAGTTGAGCCAACCGTCCAACTCCGCCCCGGCCATCATGCGTAGTGGGGGAAGTCCGCCCGGAAGGTGGTCGGCAAGTTCACGGCAGACCCCGAGCAGTTTCGCCGAGGCGATGATCGCCTTCGCCGAACTGTTGTCGATGATGTAGGCAGCCTCCGCTGCGGTCAAATGCGTGTTGATCGGCACGTAGTACAAACCGGCCCGCCGCGCTCCCCACATCACCGTGTGGAAGTGCTCGTTGTTGTCCATCAGCACCGCGACGGCATCGCCCTCAGCCAACCCGACTGCCCGGAAGGAATGCGCCAACTGATTCGCCCGGGCCTCCAACTCGCCAAAGGTGACGACCGTGCCGGACGGGTACATGATGACGGCCGGTTTGTCGGGGTTTGCTTGCGCCTGCTCTCGGATCTGCATGATCCGATCACCCCACCTCGCGGGAGGTGACGCAGTCGACGGCCAACTGCGCCGAATTCCGCGTCGTCGAATTATGCGTCGGCATCGTTCAGGCGCTGCTTGAGAGCCTCGAACTCGTCGCGTACCCCGGTCGGCAGTTTCTCACCGAGGAAGGCGAACCACTCCTCGATATCGGGCAGTTCGGCCCGCCACTCCTGCGGATCGACCGCGAGTGCCTCGGAGACATCGGCGGCTTCGACGTCAAGGCCACCGAGGTCCATGTCCTCCACCGCCGGCACGATACCGATGGGGGTCGTCACCCCGTTGGCCTTGCCTTCGACGCGTTCGATGATCCACTTGAGCACCCGACTGTTCTCACCGAACCCGGGCCAGAGGAACCGGCCGTCAGCGCCGCGGCGGAACCAGTTGACGAAAAAGATCTTTGGCAGTTTCGACTCGTCGGCGTTCTTGCCCAGGTCCAGCCAGTGCTGGCAGTAGTCACCGGCGTTGTAGCCCAGGAACGGCAGCATGGCCATGGGGTCGCGTCGGATGGTGCCGACCTGCCCCTCGGCGGCTGCGGTCTTCTCGCTGCCCAGGGTGGCACCGATGAATACGCCGTGCTGCCAATCACGGGCCTGGGTCACCAGTGGAACCGTGGTCTTGCGCCGGCCGCCGAAGAGGATGGCCGAGATCGGAACGCCCTGCGGATCGTCCCACTCGGGGGCCAGGGTCGGGCACTGCGACATCGGTGTGCAGTACCGCGAGTTCGGATGCGCTGCAGGCTCATCCGAATCGGGCGTCCAATCCCGGCCCCGCCAGTCGACCAGATGCTGCGGGTCGCCCTCCAGGCCCTCCCACCACACGCCGCCCTCGTCGGTGAGCGCAACATTGGTGAAGACAGTGTTGCCGGCGGCGATGGTCTTCATCGCGTTGGGATTGGACGTCCAGTTGGTGCCGGGAGCCACCCCGAAGAAACCGAACTCGGGGTTGACCGCATACAGTCGGCCGTCCTTGCCGAACCGCATCCAGGCGATGTCATCGCCGAGGGTCTCGGCCCGCCAACCCGGGATGGTGGGCTGGATCATCGCCAGGTTGGTCTTGCCGCAGGCCGACGGGAACGCCGCAGCGACGTAGTAGGCCTTGTTCTCCGGGGAAATCAGCTTGACGATGAGCATGTGCTCGGCGAGCCAGCCCTCATCGCGAGCCATCACCGAGGCGATCCGCAGCGAGTAGCACTTCTTACCCAGCAGCGCATTTCCGCCGTAGCCGGATCCGTAACTCCAGATCTCACGGGTTTCCGGGAAGTGGCTGATGTATTTGGTGTCGCTGCACGGCCATGCAACGTCCTGCTGGCCCTTCTCCAGTGGGGCGCCCAGGGAATGCAACGCCTTGACGAAGAAACCGTCGTTGCCGAGTTTGTCCAGCGCCGCCTTACCCATCCGGGTCATGGTCCGCATCGACACCACGACGTACTCCGAATCGGTGATCTCAACCCCAAGCTTGGGGTCTTCAGCGCCCAGCGGCCCCATGCAGAACGGAACGACGTACATGGTCCGGCCCCGCATACAGCCGCGGTACAGATCGGTCATGACAGCGCGCATCTCGTCGGGCGCCATCCAGTTGTTGGTGGGGCCGGCGTCGATCTCCCGCTCGGAGCAGATGAAGGTCCGCGACTCGACGCGGGCCACATCGGAGGGGGTGGAGCGGGCCAGATACGAAGCGGGGTCCCCGGTGGCGCTCAGAGCTGTGAAGGTGCCGGCCGCCAGGAGCTGAGCACACAGCCGCTGATATTCCTCGTCGGATCCGTCGGCGAACACCACCCGGTCGGGTTGGGTGAGTTCTGCGACCTCGCGAACCCAGGAAAGCAGTACCGCGTGCGCGGTAGGTGCGTTGTCCAGACCGGGGATGGTCGCTGAAGTCATCGTTTCTCCCGCGTTGGTTGTTGCCAGGAGCTGGCCTTTCCGCGCAACCTGCGGAGAGGATTCGCCGTCCTGTCTGAAGATTAACGCGGACGTGACATTGCCCGGTAATTGGGTGTAACACCTGCGCGCGTAGCCCCCGACCAGACGCCCCCGATCAGACCCCGGCGCATTCCGCGGCGAGAATCCGGGAGAGCAACCGCTCTTCGAGCACCAGGCGCAAACTGGCGGCGATCTCGAGGATCCAGCGTTCCGCTGCCGCCCGCTCGGCCAGCAGGCGACGCGCCAGGACGATCCACGATGTCAGCGCCAGCCCCAACAGCCCACCACAGATGGCCGCTGCGGGCGTCCACTCGGGCCGCAGGTCAGCGACCATACGACCGATGCTCAGCGACACCCCGACACCGAATCCTGCACCGATCAGGGTGCTCAACCGGTTCTCCAGTCCCGGCCGGCGTCGGGCCGGCAACCGCTCCTCGCCCGGCAAATCCGACCATCCGGCCGCCTCGATGGGCAGGCCCAGCTCTGCCAGCCGACCCGACACGGTCTCGTCGAAGTCGGCGATCACCCGCAACACCTCATGCCGCACCCGCTGACCGAATGCGCAGATCTCCGATCGGCCCATACCCGCAGCCTGCGCCGCCAGATCGTCACGCAGGGCGCCGCACACCGTGCGGGCCTGACCGCTCAACTGCACCCGCGCCAACTGGGCGGATGCGCGCCGCCGCACCGGATCGGGGGCCTCGCTGGAACTGCCTGGGCGCCGACCGGACGGCACCTCCGGCACCCCGCCGGCCGCTGCCCAGAGGCGCAGCGAACCCCGGGCGACATCCCGGCCGCACGACCGGTGCAGATCCGACACCGGCCCGTTGCTGTAGTGGTGCCAGTAGACCGCGCGGCGCAGATGCGCATCGGCACTGCGGCCGGCGTCGACCTCCAGTCCGGCGTCGCGCAGCACCCGGGCGGCGGCGTGCATCCGAGCCACGATCTGCGAATCGGAGCAGCTGCGATCCACGGCGTCATAGTGGCAGCCGCCTGCCGCGGCCGCGAGTCACCGCCAAGGCAACTGTTGGGTATCAATCTGCGCCGCGATGCGGGCATCGGGGTCCGGATGGGCCACCATGGATCAATGCATGCGCAGCCCCAGGGCTCCCTCACGCCCCCGGACAGCCCTGCCACCGCCACCCACCACCCTCGCCGGGTGACCAGTTTCCGATCACGGCGCTCCGCTCTGACCGAAGCGCAGCAGGAGATCTGGGACCGCCTGTGGCCGACGCTCGGCCGGCCGGCGATCACCGACTCGGCGACGACGGAACCTATCGATGTGGCGGCGTGGTTCGGCCGGGGCGGAGCGGATCTGGTCTGCGAGATCGGTTGCGGGACCGGCACCTCCACGGTTGCCATGGCTGCGGCCGAGCCCCACACCGACGTCATCGCAGTGGAGGTCTACCGTCGCGGTCTGGCTCAGCTGCTCAGTGCCATCGACCGGCAGAATGTGCCGAACATCCGGCTTATCCGCGGTGACGGGGTGGACGCGCTCGAGCAGCTGATCGCCCCAACAATGCTCACCGGCGTGCGGGTGTTTTTCCCCGACCCGTGGCCCAAGTCACGTCATCACAAACGCCGGCTGCTGCAGCCCGCGACGATCGCGCTGATGGTCGATCGGTTGCGGCCCGGCGGCGTCCTGCACGTGGCGACTGACCACGCCGGTTACGCCGAGGAGATCGCCGAAGCCGGCGACGCCGAACCGCGA
>NZ_JBILVF010000027.1:0-32453 GCF_044370595.1 Mycobacterium sp. | reverse complement strand
CACCACCCCCGACGACGCCACGGGGATCCGGGCCGCCGCGGCGGCCGACCGCGGGGCGATGTCATCCAGGAGTGCGGCGGTCTGCGGGGCGGGCAGGGCCACTACAACACCGTCGGCTCGCCAGGTCCGGTCGGTGCTGTCGACCACGGTCCAGCCGTCGAAGTCGGCGTACATGTGGTCCACCGCCGCCGGCTCCCACCGCAGGCCGGAGCGGATGATCAGTTCATCCAGCAGGACCTGGTAGCCCCCGGCAATCGCGCCGAACACCGGGCCACTGGTGCTGCCCGGCAGTGCCCGGCGCACCGCCGCGGTCAGGCTCTCCGCCCCGGCATCCAGCGCGGCGGCGACGGTGGGCACCGCCGACCGGATCCCGATGGTGGCCGCCGACCCCGCGTACACCCCCGACAGCATGGGGTCCAGCGAACGGGTGACCACCTGGGCACCGAACCGGTCGGCGACCACCGCGGCGACCGAGGGGTCTTCACCCGGCTCCCACTGCAGTGGACGGCCGGGCTCGGCGGCCATGTGGGCCACCGTCGCCTGATCGACCAGACCGGCCACCGACTCGGGCGAACTGGGGATGCCGTTGACCGCTCCGGGGGGCAGCGGATGCAACCGGCCCTGGCTGTAGATGGTGGGCCGCACCCCGGTGGTGGTGATCTGCCGGTCGGCCAGACCGAGTTCGGCCAGCAGCGCGGGCACCTCCGGTCTGCGGGCGACGAACGCCTCGGCGCCGATGTCCATCGGCTGGCCGCACAGCGTCTCGGTGCGCAGCACCCCGCCAAGCCGGTCCGCGGGATCGAACATCACGATGTCGGCATCAGCACCCACAGCCGCCCGGATCCGGTAGGCGGCCACCAGTCCAGAGATGCCGCCGCCGACGACGGCGAAGGTGCGGGCACTCACAGTGAGTGCACGAGCGCCACCAGATCGGTGAGCAGGCCCGGGTCGGTGGCCGGCAACACGCCGTGACCGAGGTTGAAGATGTGGCCGGCCGCACCGGCATCAACAGCTCGCCGGCCGTCGTCGACCACAGCGCGGGCGGCTCTCTCCACCACCGGCCAGCTCGTTAGCAGCACCACCGGATCGAGGTTGCCCTGCAACGCTTTTCCGCCTTCGATGCGCCCGGCGGCGTCGGTCAGCGACGTGCGCCAGTCCACCCCGACGACGGTGGCACCGGCCTGGCCCATCGCACCCAGCAGTTCGGCGGTTCCGACGCCGAAGTGGGTCATCGGAACACCGTAGTCGGCCAGCGCGGCGAATACCTGGGCGCTGTGCGGCAGCACGTAGGTGCGGTAGTCGGCCAGGGACAGCGTGCCGGCCCACGAGTCGAACAGTTGGATGGCGTCCACCCCGGCCTCGAGTTGGACCCGCAGGAACTCGATGGTCACCCCGGTCAGCACCTCCATCAGGGCGTGCCAGGTGGATGACTCGCCCAACATCATGGCTTTGGTGCGTTCGTGCAGCTTGCTGGGGCCGCCCTCGACCAGGTACGAGGCCAGGGTGAACGGCGCCCCGGCAAAGCCGACGAGCGGCACTTCGCCGAGCGTGTTCACCAGCAGGCCCACCGCGTCGCCGACGGCGCTGACACTGTGGGAACCAAGGCCCCTCATGGCGGCGACATCGGTCGCGGAGCGCACCGGGTTGGCGATCACCGGCCCGACGTCGGGCACGATGTCCACCTCAACCCCAGCCCCGCGCAGCGGTACCACGATGTCGGAGAACAGGATCGCCGCGTCGACGCCATGCCTGCGCACCGGCTGCAGTGTGATCTCGCAGATCAGCTCCGGGTCGAAGCACGCCTGCATCATGGTGTTCTTGACACGCAACGCGCGGTACTCCGGCAGCGACCGTCCCGCCTGGCGCATGAACCAGACCGGGATCCGGGCGGGCTTTCGGCCGGCGGCGGCGGCCAGGTAGGGCGCCTCGGGCAGGTGGCGGCGGTTGCTCACCGGCACCATGCTGCCACGGCGCGCCTGGCTGCACGCCACGCCGGATACGGCTACCGTCGATTGAGTGACCGACGCGGAGCCTGAACAGTTCCGCGAGGCGGTAGCGGCTATGAACGCCGCGCAGGTGCGGCCGGAGATCGAGCTGGGCCCGATTCGCCCACCTCAGCGCCTCGCGCCCTACAGCTATGCCCTGGGGGCCGAGGTGCGCCGACCGGAGCCCGAGATCGTTCCGGAGCGCTCCGAGGGAGACGCCTTCGGTCGGCTGATCCTGCTGCACGACCCGGACGGCGCCGACGCGTGGGACGGGACCATGCGGCTGGTGGCCTACATTCAGGCCGATCTTGACCCCGCCGAAGCGGTGGATCCGCTGCTACCGGAGGTCGCCTGGAGTTGGCTGGTGGAGTCGCTGCAGGACCGCACCGAGCACCACACCGCCCTGGGCGGAACCGTCACCGCCACCACGTCGGTGCGTTACGGCGACATCTCCGGGCCACCCCGCGCACACCAGTTGGAGATGCGGGCATCGTGGACGGCCACCACCCTGGCGTTGGGTTCCCATGTCCAGGCCTTCTGCGAGGTGCTTGAGCATGCGGCCGGGCTACCGCCGGTGGGGGTCATTGATCTGAGCTCTCGTTCCCGCGCCTGAGATGCCAGACATCGAACCCGAGGTCACACCGGCCGTCCCGCTGCTCTGCCCAGCCGACGGGGTTCCTCCGGTCGCGGACAGCGCCGAGCAGATCGCCAGGGCAGCCGAGAAACTGGCGTCCGGTACCGGACCGTTCGCCGTCGACGCCGAGCGGGCATCCGGCTTCCGGTACTCAAACCGCGCCTATCTGATTCAGATTCGCCGGGTCGGGGCCGGGACCGTGCTGATCGACCCGGTCAATCACGGCGGCAGCCCGATCGACACCCTGCGCCCCGTCGCCGAGGTGCTGGCCGACGACGAATGGATTCTGCACGCCGCCGATCAAGACCTGCCCTGCCTGGCGGAGGTCGGCCTGCACCCCCCACGGCTCTACGACACCGAGTTGGCTGGCCGACTGGCCGGCTTCGACCGGGTCAACCTCGCTGCCATGGTGGAGCGCCTGCTGGGGCTGGGCCTGGCCAAGGGGCACGGCGCCGCCGACTGGTCCAAGCGGCCCCTGCCAGGCGCCTGGCTGAACTACGCCGCTCTCGACGTTGAGGTGCTCATCGAACTGCGCGCAGCGATGGCTTCAGTGCTCGACGAGCAGAACAAAACCGCCTGGGCGCGCGAGGAATTCGAATATCTGCGCTGCGCGGAGAGCACCCCCACCCGCCGCGACCGGTGGCGCCGGACAGCGGGCATCCACAAGATCCGGTCGGCGTCCGGTTTGGCGGCGGTCCGTGAACTGTGGACCGTCCGCGACCGCATCGCTCGCAGCCGGGACATCGCGCCCGGGCGGATCCTGCCCGATTCGGCGATCATCGCCGCTGCGGCCGCCGACCCCACAACCCTCGAGGAACTGATCGCCCTCCCGATCTTCGGCGGGCAGAAGCAACGGCGCAGCGCTCAGGTCTGGCTGGATGCGCTGGCGGCGGCGCGAACCACCGACCAGCCGCCGGAAAGCTCCGAGCCGCTCACCGGGCCGCCGCCTCCGGTGCGGTGGGCCAAACGCAAACCGGAGGCCGCGACACGCCTGGAAGCCGCCCGCGCGGCGTTAGCCGAATTGTCACGTGAGGTGGGCGTACCGACCGAGAACCTGGTGTCACCGGAACTAGTGCGGCGGTTGTGCTGGGACTGGCAAAGCGATGCCGACGCCGACACCCCAGCCGACGTGGATGCCTTTCTGCGAGATGGTGGTGCACGGGCATGGCAGCGCTCTCTGGTGGTGCCGGCGCTGACCCCGGCGATGCGCCCTGCGGCTCAGACCTAGTCGACCTGTCCGGCGACCGGATCGGCGAGTGCGCCCATCGCGGCAGCCCAGCCGGTGATCTGGCGGGCCACGTTGCGCTCAGTGAGGCCGACTTCTTCAAGAACCTCGCCTCGCGCGGCGTGGTCCAGGAAATGTTGCGGCACAGCAAGATCCCGGCACGGGATGTCGATGTCGGCGGCACGTAGGGCAGCTGATACCGCCGAGCCGACCCCGCCGCACTGCCCGTTGTCCTCCACGGTGACCACCAATTTGTGCCCGGCGGCCAGCATCCCGAGTGCGGCGGGGACCGGCAGCACCCAGCGCGGATCCACCACCGTCACCCCAATACCCTGCTTACGCAGCCGATCGGCTACTTTGAGCGACATCGCCGCAAACGGACCCACGGCGACCATCAGCACATCAGCGCTGAGGCCGGCCGCCGGCCGGGCCAGTACGTCGAGGCAGCCGATCCGCTCCAGGGCCGGAATATCCTCGCCGACTTCACCTTTGGGGAAGCGGATCGCGGTGGGACCATCGGCGATATCGAGTGCCTCGCCCAACTCTTCGCGCAGCCTGGCGCCATCGCGCGGGGCGGCCACCCGCATCCCGGGCACGATGTTGAGAACTGAGAGATCCCACATCCCGTTGTGGCTGGCGCCGTCGTTACCGGTGATCCCGGCGCGATCAAGCACCAGGGTGACCGGCAGTTTGTGTAGCGCGACGTCCATCAGGACCTGATCGAACGCCCGGTTGAGGAAGGTGGAGTAGATCGCGACCACCGGGTGCAGACCGCCCATGGCCAGCCCGGCCGCCGAGGTCACCGCATGCTGTTCGGCGATCCCGACGTCGAACAGTCGATCCGGGAACCGCTCCCCGAAAGCCGCCAGGCCGGTCGGGCCGGGCATCGCGGCGGTGATGGCGACGATGTCGCGGCGAGCACCGGCATAGGCGATCAGGGCGTCGGAGAACACCGACGTCCACCCCGGTGCGGCGACCTTGGTGGCCAGACCTGTCTTCGGGTCGATCACACCGCAGGCGTGCATCTGCTCGGCCTCGTCGTTCTCGGCCGGCCCGTACCCCATGCCCTTGCGGGTCACCACGTGCACGATCACCGGGGCGTTGTAACCGCGGGCGTGCCGCAGGGCGTTCTCCACGGCATGCTCGTCATGGCCGTCGATCGGGCCGACGTACTTCAGTCCGAGATCGGTGAACATGGCCTGCGGGGATACTGCGTCCTTGATTCCCACTTTGACGCTGTGCATGGCCTGGAAGCACACTTCGCCGATCACCGGGATGGCCCGTACCGCGTTGCGGCCGCGTTCGAGCATCCGCTCGTAGCCGGGTTGCAGACGCAGGCCGGCCAGGTGCTCGGCCAGACCGCCGATGGTGGGCGCGTAACTGCGGCCGTTGTCGTTGACGACGATGACCACCGGCCGTTTAGCGGCGGCGATATTGTTCAGCGCCTCCCAGCACATTCCGCCGGTCAGGGCACCGTCGCCGACGATCGCCACCACGTGGCGATTGCGCTGACCGGTCAGTTCGAAAGCCTTGGCCAGCCCATCGGCGTAGGACAGTGCCGCCGACGCGTGGCTTGACTCGACCCAGTCATGGTCACTCTCGGCCCGCGACGGGTAGCCCGACAGGCCGCCCTTCATCCGCAGCGTGTCGAAGTCGGGGCTGCGCCCGGTCAGCATCTTGTGCACATAGGCCTGATGGCCGGTGTCGAAGATGATCGGGTCGTGCGGGGATTCGAACACCCGGTGCAAGGCCAGGGTGAGTTCGACCACTCCGAGGTTGGGCCCCAGGTGGCCCCCGGTGGCAGCAACCTTGTGAATCAGGAACTGGCGGATCTCCCCCGCAAGTTCAGTCAGCTGTTCCTGGTTAAGCCGCTGCAGATCAGCGGGGCCGCGGATCTGTTTGAGCATTGGCACAGTCTACGCATCATCGCGGCGGGCATCCGGTGCCGCTGCATACACATCCGGCACGCCGTCGTGATCGGCGTCGGCGTTCTCCAACTCGAAGAGCGTGCGATAGTGCCGGTTGCGAATCCGCAGCACGACGGCCGCGAGAGCGGCCGCCAGCAAAGATCCGGTGAGGACGGCGACCTTCACGACATCCTGTCGCGACGGGTCCTCGCCGAAGGCCAATTCCCCGATCAGCAGGGAGACCGTGAACCCGATTCCGGCCAGCATCGAGACGCCGAGGACGTCGATCCAGCGCAGCGACGGGTCCAGGTCGGCGTGGGTGGCCGCCGCCACCAACCGGGTGGTGGCGAAGATGCCGAGGGTTTTGCCGACCACCAGTCCGGTGACGATCCCCAGGGCGATCGGGTCGCGCAAGGCGGTCACGAATCCGTCATAGCCCCCGAAGGTCACCCCGGCGGCAAAAAAGGCGAACACCGGCACCGCGAAACCGGCCGACACCGGCCGAACAAGGTGCTCGAAATACTCAGCGAGGCCGGGGCCGTCATCCGCCCCGGTTCGGCGGGCGTCGCGCTCGCTGCGCAGCACCGGGACCATGAAGCCCAGCAGCACACCGGCGACGGTGGCGTGCACCCCGGACTCGTGCACCAATGCCCAGGTAAGCGCCGCGACGGGGACCAGGATCCACGGCGAGCGAACCCGCCGCTGCACCAGCACGGCGAACACGGCCAGCGGGATCAGCGCTGCCAGCAGCGCAGTCACTTTGACTTTGTCGGAGTAGAAGACTGCGATCACCGTGATGGCCAGCAGGTCGTCGACCACGGCCAGGGTCAGCAGGAAGGTGCGCAACGCCGCGGGCAGGTGGGTGGACAGCACCGCCAGCACCGCGACTGCGAACGCGATATCGGTGGCGGTGGGAATCGCCCAGCCGCGGGTCGCACCGTCGCCGGCTCCGACGGTGAAGGCCAGGAAAATCAGCGCCGGGACCACCATGCCGCCGACCGCCGCGGCGATCGGGAGGGCAGCACGGCGTGGGTCGCGCAAATCCCCGGCGACGAACTCACGTTTGAGTTCCAGACCCACGACGAAGAAGAAGATGGCCAGCAACCCGTCGGCGGCCCACGCGCCCAGACTGAGTTTGAGGTGCAGACCGTAGTCGTCGCTGCCGACCTTCATCGCGGTCAGTTCGTGATAGGACGCCGACCAGGGCGAGTTTGCCCAGATCAGGGCGATGGCGGCGGCGGCCAGCAGAAGTGCGCCGCCGACGGTCTCCTTCTGCAGAATGTCGGTGATGCGGCGGGTCTCCGACCACGATCCGCGGCTGAGGATTTCGGGGACGTCGGACTGGGCCACAGTTCACCTCACAGGTCGGATGGTCCCCTTCATGAGCAACTGCCGACCAGACTTCCCGGCGCGCCTGTCGGGAAGTCTAAGCCGCCCGGCCCTCATCGGTGCAGCAGTGCAACACATTCGACGTGGTGGGTCATCGGGAAGGCATCGAAGACCCGGATGGTCTCCACCTGATAGCCGTGGCCCCGGTAGAGGCCGACATCGCGGGCGAACGATGCGGCCTCACAGCCGATGTGGATGATCCGCGGCACCCCCGCCCGGGCCAGCAGGTCGATGACCGCCCGCCCGGCCCCGGACCGTGGCGGGTCGAGCACCGCGACGTCGGCGGCGCGGGACTGGCCCGCCAGAAATCCCCGGACCGAACCGGAGACCACCTTGACACCTGCCAGATCAGCCAGTGCCGCGCGGGCCGCCGCGGAAGCCGACTTGGCGGTGTCCACCGAGAGCACCCGGGCACCCGGGTCCATCGATTCGGCCAACGCGGCGGCGAAAAGCCCTGCCCCGCCGTAGAGATCCCAGGCCCGGCGGGCCCCGCGTCCGTCCACCCCCTGTCCGTCCACCCCCTGTCCGTCCACCCACTGCCGCACCAGGTCGGTGTAGGTCTGCGCGGCGTCGCGGTGGGACTGCCAGAACCCGGTGATCGGGATCCGCCACACCCGCCGGCCGACCCGGTGCACGGACTCCCGCGCACCCTCCACCACCTCGCGACGGTCCGGGCCGGTGGCCAGCACATGCCGTCGGTTGTCGTCGTCGAGAACCACATGCAGCCGGTCCCCGGCGCGCCACCGCGGCCCGTCCAGTCCGGTCAGCAGCCGGGCAGGTAGCTGGGCGCAGCGCAGATCGGTGACGAGTTCGGCGCTGTGGTAGCGGTGCAGTCCGGCGCGGCCGTCGGCGCCGACGTCGAATTGCACCCGGGTGCGCGAACCCAGCGGCGAACCGTCGCCGACCGGCTCGGCCACTCCCTCCCAGTGGTGATTCCCCAGCTTGCCAAGCTGATTGGCGACAACCTGACCCTTGATGACACGCGCTGCCGCCGGGTCGACGAAGGCCAGGTCGCAGCATCCCGCGCCGTCCGGCCCGGCCACCGTGCACAGCGGGGCGATCCGGTCGGCGGAGGCTTCCAAAACCTCGACGGCATCGGCGTGCCAGTAGGAGCCGCGCTCGGCGGTGACCCGCACCCGGACCAGTTCGCCGGGCAGCGCGTAGCGGACGAACACCACCCGTCCGTCGTGGCGGGCCACGCAACTGCCCCCGTTGGCCGGAGCCTCGGTGCGAAGTTCCAGCTCGCTCACTCGACGAAGCCGCGACGCACGTCTCCAGGCGCGCTCTGTTCCTCGAGTTGAGTGACCCGTTCGGAGGAATTGAGTTGCCAGGGAACCGAGGTCATCATCACATTCGGCATGAACAGCAGCCGGGTTTTGAGCCGCAGTGCGCTCTGGTTGTGCAGCAGGCTCTCCCACCAATGTCCGACGACGTACTCGGGGATGAAGACCGTCACCACCGTGCGCGGCGCTTCCTTGCTGATCCGCTTGACGTAGTCCAGCACCGGACCGGTGACCTCCCGGTACGGGGAGGCAACGACCTTCAGCGGAACACTGACGTCACTGTCCTCCCATGAGACGGTCAGTTTGCGGGTCTCGGCGTCGTCGACGTTGACCGTCAGCGCCTCCAGCACGTCGGGCCGGGTCGCCCGCGCGTAGGCCAGGGCCCGCAGCGTGGGTAACTGCATGTTGGACACCAGCACCACCGCATGATTGCGGCTGGGCAGCACGATCTCACGGTCCTCATCGCCGGGAGTGAGTTCACGCGAGACGGTGTCGTAGTGCCGGTTGATCGCCTTCATCAGTATGAAAAGGCTGCCCATCGCCAGGATCGCGATCCAGGCGCCGGCCAGGAACTTGGTGACCAGCACGATGAGCAGCACCGTGCCGGTGGCGATCAAGCCGATGGTGTTGATCACCCGCGACCGGATCATCCGGCGGCGTTCGAGGGGGTCGTCCTCGGTGCGCAGTAGTCGGGTCCAATGGCGGACCATGCCGATCTGGCTGAGTGTGAAAGAAAGGAACACCCCGACGATGTAGAGCTGGATCAGGGTGGTCACCTCGGCGTCGAAGGCGACGACGAACGCTATCGCGCCCATCGCCAGAAACACGATCCCGTTGGAGAAAGCCAGCCGGTCGCCGCGGGTGTGCAACTGGCGGGGCAGGAATCGGTCCTGGGCCAGGATGGAGCCGAGCACCGGGAAGCCGTTGAACGCGGTGTTGGCGGCCAGCACCAGAATCAGCGCGGTCACCCCGGTGATCAGGTAGAGGCCGGGGGTGAAATCGTGGAACACGGCGTCAGCAAGCTGGGCGACGAGTGTCTTCTGCTGATAGTTCGCCGGTGCGCCACCGAGTTGTTCCAAGGGGCGCTCGGCGATCTTCACCCCGGTCTCCACAGCCAGCAGAATGATGCCCATCAGCAGCGTCACGGCGATACCGCCCAGCATCAGCAGGGTGGTGGCGGCGTTGCGCGACTTGGGTTTACGGAATGCCGGCACACCGTTGCTGATCGCCTCCACACCGGTCAGCGCCGCGCATCCAGACGAGAATGCGCGCGCCACCAGGAAAACCAGCGCGAAGCCCATGATGTCGCCGTGCTCGGAGTGCAACTCGAAACCGGCGGACTCCGCCTGCAGATCGTGTCCGAGCACGTTGATCTGGAAGAAGCCCCACAGCAGCATCGCGAACATGCCGAAGATGAAGGCATAGGTCGGAATGGCGAACAGGGTGCCCGATTCCCGGATGCCGCGCAGGTTCACCGCCGTCAGCAGGACGATGGCAAGAACGGCGAAGATGACCTTGTGGTCGGCGACGAACGGGATCGCCGAACCGATGTTGGCCATCGCCGCGGCGATAGAGACGGCAACCGTGAGCACGTAGTCGACCAGCAATGCGCTACCCACGGTGAGTCCGGCGGTCGGGCCGAGGTTGGTGGTGACGACTTCGTAGTCGCCGCCGCCGGAGGGGTAGGCGTGCACGTTCTGCCGGTAGGAGGCGACAACGACCAGCATCACCCCCGCCACGGCCAGGCCGATCCAGGGCGCCATGGTGTAGGCGGCCAGCCCGGCGACCGAGAGCACCAGGAAGATTTCCTCGGGCGCGTAGGCCACCGACGACATGGCGTCTGAGGCGAACACCGGCAGGGCGATCCGCTTGGGCAGCAGCGTGCTGTGCAGCTTGTCGCTGCGGAACGGCTGCCCGAGGAGCAGCCTGCGTACGCCCGTGGATACCTTGGACACGAGTGCCAAGGGTAAGCCTGCCCCGAATCGGAGTAGCGTTTGGCCGTGACACCAGCAGGGCGAGAGGACGTCAATTGCGGGTAGTGGTGATGGGCTGCGGCCGGGTTGGTGCCGCACTGGCCGAGGCCCTGGCCCGGCTGGAGCACGAGGTGGCGATCATCGACCGCGACGAGACCGCATTCCACCGGCTCTCCCCCGAATTTCCCGGCGAGCGGATCACCGGTATGGGCTTCGATCGGGATGTGTTGCTGCGCGCCGGAATTGAACGCGCCGACGCCTTCGCCGCAGTGTCCTCAGGTGACAACTCCAACATCATCTCCGCGCGGGTGGCGAGGGAGATGTTCGGTGTTCAGCGGGTGGTGGCCCGGATCTACGACGCCAAACGGGCGGCGGTCTACGAGCGGCTGGGCATTCCGACGATCGCCACCGTGCCATGGACCACCGACCGGCTGCTGAACACCCTGACCCACGACACCGAGACCACCCGGTGGCGGGACCCCACCGGGACGGTCGCGGTGGCCGAGGCGCCATTGCACGAGGCGTGGGTGGGGCTGCGTGTCACAGACCTGGAGGAGGCCACCGGCGCCCGGGTGGCGTTCCTGATCCGCTTCGGCGCCGGGGTGCTGCCTGAACCCAAGACGGTGGTCCAGGCCGGCGACCAGGTGTATCTGGCGACGGTGTCCGGCCAGTGCGCCGAGGCGCTGGCCATCGCAGCGCTGCCGCCGGCGGAAGGAGTCGGGGAATGAAGGTGCTGATCGCCGGGGCCGGAGCCGTCGGCCGATCCATTGCCCGGGAGTTGGTGGACAACTCCTACGAGGTGACCCTCATCGAGCGCAACCCAGGCCACTTTGACGTCGACGCGATCCCGGCAGCGGACTGGCACTTCGGCGATGCCTGCGAACTGCGACTGCTGGAGTCGATTCATCTTGAGGAGTTCGACGTGGTGATCGCCGCCACCGGTGACGACAAGGCCAATGTTGTGCTGTCGCTGCTGGCCAAGACGGAGTTCGCGGTACCGCGCGTGGTGGCCCGGGTCAACGACCCGCGCAATGAGTGGCTCTTCGACAGCGCCTGGGGCGTCGACGTCGCGGTGTCCACACCCCGCATGCTTGCCTCATTGGTGGAGGAGGCGTTCGCGGTGGGCGACGTGGTGCGGCTGCTGGAGTTCCGCAAGGGCAACGCCAACCTCGTCGAGATCACCCTGCCCGAGGACACCCCGTGGGGTGGACGGCCGGTGCGCAAGCTCAGCCTGCCCCGCGACGTCGCCCTGGTGACGATTCTGCGGGGTCAGCGGGTGATCGTTCCCGAGCCCGACCAACCGCTGGAGGGCGGCGACGAACTGCTCTTCGTGGCCGCACCCGATGTCGAAGCCGAACTGCGCGTCCTGCTCGCGGAAGGGGTCCGCTAGCCGGGGCGGTCGGCCGCGTGGTCTGCGTGCATGGCCCGCTGGGCCGCCCGGATGGCCAGGTAGGTCACCAGCGCGCCGATCGCGGCCAGCGGCCAGCCCATCGCGATACGTGCGACGCCGAGCCAGCCGGTTTGGTCTGCGTCGTAGAGGTGGTGCTGGACGATGAAGCGCGACCCGAACACCGCCACCCAGGTCAGCGTCGCCGCGTCGAAGGCCAGCACCGCCTTACGGGAGCGGCGCCAACTGCGGTCGCGGCCGGTCACCCAACTCCACACGTATCCGACCACGGGCCTGCGGATCAGCACCGACAGCCCGAAAACCGTCGCCCAGATCAGTGACGTCCAGATGCCCAGCAGAAAGTAGCCTTTGGAGGCCCCGACGATCCAGGCGATCAGGGCGCTGACCCCGACCCCCAGGAAGCCTGCCATAGCGGGCTGCACCGAATCGCGCCGGATGAGTCGCCAGACGAGGATCGCTGCGGCCACCCCCAGCGCCGAGAACAGGGCCGGCAGTAGGCCGAAGGCGGTGTTGACCGGGACCAGGACCGCCACCGGCAGGGCGGAGTAGATGAGGCCGCTCACACCGCCCATCTGGCCCAGCAGAGCCTGGCCGGGCGGGGACTTGGGCTGTGCTTGAGCTTCAGCCGCGGTCGCCGTCGGTTCCGCGGGTGTCAACGCTGAATCTCGTAGTGCGGGTTGTAGATCGCCTTGCCGCCGTTGTCCAGTCTGCCCAGCCGGCCGCGCACCCGAAGGGTGCGTCCGCATTCGATACCGGGAATCCGGCGCTGTCCCAGCCAGACCAGTAGGACAGTGTCGGTGCCGTCGAAGAACTCGGCTCGGACGCCGCCCACACAGCCCTTGGCGTTGGTCTCCACAGTGCGCAGAGTGCCGACCATGGTGACCTCCTGGCCGCGTTGACAGTCGATCGCTCGGTGCGCTCCGGTGCTTTCCGCCTCACCGGTCAACTCCTGAGCGTCACGCTCTTCGGGATTCTCCGTCAGCTTGCGGGTCAGCCGCCGCACAAAACCTTCGGCCGTCGCCATCGCGCCCCTCCTGGGGTAATCGTTCTTGGGAGGTAATCGTTCTTGGGAGGTAATCGTTCTTGGGAGGTAATCGTTCTTGGGAGGTGATCGTTCTTGGGAGATGAAGCTTCCCACTGCCCCCGCCACGGTAGACCTCTTGCGGCTTGTGCGCCACGAGGTGTACCCCACTGATCGGTGCCGATACCGTGGGCAGGCACGATCGTGGGTGTGGCGGTCAGCGTTGACGGTGTGGTGACAATCCTGCTGCCAGGGACCGGTTCGGATGACGACTACCTGCGGCGGGCCTTGGCCGCTTCGCTGGAGCAGGCCGGTGCGGTGGTCCTGACGGTGGCGCCGCGGCCGGACCGACTCGTGGACGGCTACCTGGAGGCCCTGGACCGGATCTGGAGCGCGCGCGCGCAGGACGGCCGGATCGCCGTCGGCGGCGTGTCGCTGGGGGCGGTGCTGGCTACCCGGTGGGCGCTCGCGCATCCGGAGCGGACGGTGGCCGTTCTTGCCGTGCTGCCCCCGTGGACCGGCGAGCCCGACGACGCCCCTGCCGCGGTATCGGCCCGGCACACCGCGGCTGCCCTGCGCCGTGACGGCCTGGCAGCCACGACGGCGGCAATGCGGGCCTCGAGCCCAGGGTGGCTGGCCGACGAACTGGGCCGGTCGTGGGCGCGGCAATGGCCAGCGCTGCCCGATGCGATGGAGCAGGCGGCGTCCTGCGTGGCGCCCAGCAGAACCGAACTGAACCGACTGCCCGTGCCGTTGGCGGTGGTGGGTGCCGACGACGATCCGGTGCACCCCGCCGCGGTGGCTAGGGACTGGGCATCGTGGGCGCCACACGCGGCGCTGCGCACCGTCCGACTTGAGGAGTTCGGGCCCCACCCCGCCCTGCTCGGCAGGGCGTGCGTGGAAGCGCTGTGCGCGATCGGCTGACGCCGGATCAACCGCCGGTGCTGGTCCTGCGCACTTGCTGCATCGCCGAACCAGTCGGCTGCTGCTGGGCGGCGAACATGGCCTGCTGGGCCTGCTGCTGGGCCAGCATGGCCTGCTGGGCCTGCTGGGCGGCGGCCGCTCGCAACTGCGCGGCCAACTCCTCGGGCAGCTGTACCGGCAACGGGGTGCGCACGGGCAGCGGGGTGTCCCCGCGGCGAACCACCGTGTCGGCCAACGCTTGTCGGGCCTCAGCCACCAGCGCCGGCATTGCCTCGGGCATGCTGTTCACCACGCACCGGATCATCCAGCGGTAGCCGTCGACCCCGATGAAACGGACCGCGCCGGCACCGGTGCCGACCACCTCGCGCCCCCACGGGCCGTCCTCGATGGAGACCGCGGCGTTGTCGTTGCGCAGCGCCTCGGCCAATTCACTGGCCACCTCACGCCACAGTCCCGGCGACTTGGGCGCGGCGTAAGCGGCGATGGTGAACCGGCCGTTGGGTGTCACCACCCAGATGGCGGTCGGGACGCCGCCTTGGTTGAACTCGACCTGGATCTGCCCGCCGGGGGGCATCGGGATCAGCACCGAGCCCAGATCGAGGCGGGCCAGCGCAGCCTCTTCGGGGTTGTCGAAGTCTTCGATGTCGAAGGGACCCTCGAAGTCGGCGCCCTCCCAGTCGACTTCGGTCGGGGTTTCCCCGATCTCGGCGGTCCCCGTGGCGTCGGGCCCCCTCTCGTCAGAACCCTGATCCTGCTGGTGCTTACGTCTTCCGAATGCCATCACAAACTCGCATGTCCGCCGGAGGAACCATGGCCCCCTTGGCCACGGGTGGTCTCGGCCAGTCCGGCCTCGTCGAACGAGGCGAACTCGACCAATTCGGGTAACTCGACCCGCTGCACAACCAGTTGGGCGATCCGGTCCCCGCGGCGCAGCGTGATCGGCGTTGTGGAGTCGAGGTTGATCAACGCCACCTTGATCTCGCCGCGATAACCCGCGTCGATCGTGCCGGGCGCATTGACGATCGAAAGTCCCATCCGCGCGGCCAACCCGGAGCGCGGGTGCACCAAACCGACCATGCCGTGCGGGATTGCCACCGCGATCCCGGTGGAAACCAGCGCCCGCTGCCCGGGTTGGAGTTCGACGTCTTCTGCGCTGTAGAGATCAACGCCGGCATCGCCGTCGTGGGCGCGGGCGGGAAGGGGTAGATCGCGGTCCAGCCGAACTACCGCCAGACTGGTGAGCACGGTGGGAAAGACTACCCTTGGCGTCGTGTCTGATGCGCGAGTCGCCACGCAAACAGTGCGATACCGCGAGCGGCTGTGGGTGCCGTGGTGGTGGTGGCCGATCGGGCTCGGCCTTTCGGCGGTGATGGCCACGCAGATCAATATGGGGGTTCGCCACCTGCCTGACTGGCTGCCCTACGCGGCGATGGCCGTCGTGGCGGTCGGTGTGCTGCTCTGGCTTGGGCGCATCGAAGTTCAGGTGGTCAGCACCGGCTCGGATGTCGAACTGTGGGCGGGGCAGGCGCATCTCCCGGCATCGGTGATCAGCCGTTCAGCCGCCGTGCCGCGCAGCGCCAAATCCTCTGCGCTGGGACGTCAACTCGATCCGGCCGCGTTCGTGCTGCACCGTAACTGGGTCGGGCCAATGGTGCTCGTGGTCCTCGACGATCCCGACGACCCGACGCCCTACTGGATGGTGAGCTGCCGGCACCCGGAGCGGGTGCTGGCCGCGTTACAGAGCTAGACCAGGGGTTCAGGGCTAGATCAGGGGTTCAGGCCGCGCAGTCGGAGCAGAGCATCTCGCCGTTCTTCTCCTGCGCCAGCCGGCTGCGGTGGTGCACCAGAAAACAGCTTGAGCAGGTGAATTCGTCGGCCTGTTTGGGCACCACCCGCACCGATAACTCCTCACCGGAGAGGTCGGCACCGGGTAGCTCGAAAGACTCTGCGGACTCCGTTTCGTCGACGTCGACGACCGCTGACTGCACCTCGTTCCGCCGTGCGGTCAGCTCCTCGAGGGAATCCTCCGACACCTCGTCGGTTTCGGTCCGCCGCGGGGCGTCGTAGTCCGTCGCCATCATCAACTCCCCTCATCCGGTACCTCAGCAGAGCTTTGTATCAGCGTGGAACGTCTCCGCCAAACGATTCGTGCCCTGTTCATGCAGGGTTTTAGTGTGAGTTGCATCACAGCGCTTAGCGGCGGCCGGTGCTGCTACCGCCGCCCGATGGTGACACGCTACGCGGTACCTCTACAGTTCATCCGTGGTTTCTCACATCACCGCCGGCTCCACCCGCGACCGCGACGGGCGGCCGTTCGTTCGGCGGCGATACCGTCCCGGGATCGTCGCGTTGGTGGTTCTTCTCACCGTGACAGGGCTGGCGTGGGCAT
Organism: Mycobacterium sp.; assembly: GCF_044370595.1. GTDB lineage: Bacteria > Actinomycetota > Actinomycetes > Mycobacteriales > Mycobacteriaceae > Mycobacterium. Next base: position 16,315 of record NZ_JBILVF010000027.1, on the reverse strand, counting down.
TCGTCCTGACTCGTCCGGTGCAGATCCGCGAGGCCTCAGGCTGCAACCCGCCACCCTCGTCGACCGATTCCACCGCACCAAAACTCGGGCGGTTGGTGTCCAGTTCGTCGCTGATAGACGTAGCACCGGCCAATCTGGCCGACACCAAGATCCGGGTGCTGAACGCCAGCGGTCAGGGCGGGCAGGCCGGCGAGGTTGCCAGCGCGCTGCGGGACCTGGGCTTCGCGGCGCCCAATGCAGCCAATGACCCGATCTACGCCGGAACCCGGCTCAGCTGCCAGGGGCAGATCCGGTTCGGTCAGTCCGGACGGCCGAGCGCAGCTGCGGCTTGGCTGGTGGCACCGTGTGTCGAGCTTTACCAGGACGACCGCACCGATGACTCTGCGGACCTGGTGATCGGGACGGAGTTCACGTCCCTGGCCAGCAGCGACGACATCGCCGCGGTGCTCGCCGGCCTGAAGCCCGGCGCCACCGAACCCGCCGATTCGACGTTGATCACCAAGATTCACAACAGCTCCTGCTGAGTTACCGAAGCGGCTGCAGACCCCCGGCGCGGTCCAGCGCCTCGATCAGATGCGCGGCCACCCCCGGCGCGGCCGCCAGCAGCAAACCGGCGCCCGGATCCTGCGCCCCAGGTAGCAGCACCACGGCACCGGCCTCGGCGGCGATCAGCGCGCCGGCGGCCCAATCCCACTCGTTCAGTCCGTGTTCGTAGTGCGCGTCGAGCCGCCCCGATGCCACCATGCACAGGTCAAGCGCCGCTGAACCCAGGCGACGCACATCACGGACCTCCGGGAGCAGCTGCGCCAGCACAGCCGCCTGCGCGAGGCGTCGTTGCGGCGAATAGCTGAACCCTGTGCTCACCAGTGCCATCAACAGCTCATGGGCCCGGCTGCAGCGCAGTTGCTGCCGATCCCCACCGTCTAGGAGAACTTCAGCGCCCAAACCAACTGCGGCCGAATAGATCTGGCCGCCCGCGACATCGGCGACCGCTCCTGCCACCGACACGCCGTCAACTTGGGCGGCAACTGACACCGCGTACGTGGGGATGCCATATAGGAAGTTCACGGTGCCGTCGATCGGGTCCACCACCCACCGAACCGTGCCGCCGGTGTGTGTCGCACCGCCCTCCTCGCCGAGGATCGCCTCACCGGGGCGGATCTGCGCCAGCCGGTCCCGAATCAGCTGCTCGGTCTCGGTGTCGGCGAGGGTCACCGGATCGGTCGGACTGCTCTTTGCGCGCACAGCGGCCGAGCCGGCGGCCCCGTCACCGAACAACTCGGCGCGACGACGTCGCACATAGCCAGCCGCCTCGGCGACCAGTCGCTCGGCCACCTCGCGCAGCAGCCCGGGCCGGTTGTCCTCCACGGTGCTATCGCAGCACACCCGGCTTCAATCAGCCCGTCAGCTGCCCGCCCACGCATTAATGTCTGGTGCCATGACAAAGCCCAGCAGCACCCACCAGGCCCTCGGCGTGGATGTCGGAGGCAGTGGCGTCAAAGGCGCCGTGGTCGACCTCAACACCGGTCAACTCGTCGGTGAGCGATTCCGGTTGGAAACCCCGCAGCCGGCCACTCCGGAAGCGGTGACCGCAACCGTCGCCGAAGTGGTGCGGCATTTCAACTGGTCAGGCCCGCTGGGCGTCACCTACCCCGGGGTGGTGGTCAACGGCGTTGTGCAGACCGCCGCCAACGTCGACCCCAGCTGGGTCGGACGCGACGTCGCCCACGAGATGAGTGTCGCGCTGGGCGGTCAGCGGGTTACCGTACTCAACGACGCCGACGCCGCCGGACTGGCCGAGCAGCGCTACGGCGCCGGCCGCAACCGGGATGGTGTGGTGGTGCTGCTGACATTCGGCACGGGCATCGGCTCGGCGGTGATCCACCACGGAATGTTGTTGCCCAACACCGAGTTCGGCCACATCGAGGTGGGCGGCAAGGAGGCCGAGCACCGCGCTGCGGCCTCGGTCATGGAGCGGAGGGGATGGAGCTACCGCAAGTGGACCAAGCAGGTCACCAAGGTGCTCGTCGCCGTCGAGAACGCCATCTGGCCTGACTTGATCATCGCCGGTGGCGGCATCAGCAAGAAGGCCGACAAGTGGATCCCGCTGCTGAAGAACCGCACCCCGGTTGTCGCGGCTGAATTGCTCAACACCGCGGGCATCGTCGGAGCCGCCATGGCCGCCGCCGAGGAGCAAGTACCGGGCTAGCAGGCCGATATCGTTACAATGGGGTTTGGCGGCCGCCCACCCAAGCGGCGAGGATCTCCCCCGATCACGCCGACAGTTCCCATAGCCGACGCTCTGATGGCGCACGCCCGCGACTACAAGAGCCCGCAGTACCGAAAAGGGTGATACGTGGCAGCGACAAAAGCCAGCCAGGCGACCGCGAAGCCCGCTAAGCGCACCGCCGCCACACCCGCCGCGGCGAAGGCCGCACCGGACAAGGCCGAGAAGAACAGCCCCGCCAAGACGGCGCGCAGCGTGCTGGCGAAGGTTGCGGCCAAAGCCACCGGCAGGTCGGCAGCCAAGACTCCCGAACCGGTGAAGTCCGTCCCCGCCAAGTCAGTCCCCGCTAAAGCTGCCCGGACTGCTCCCACCAAGGCTCCCACCAAGGCTCCCACCAAGGCAGCGCCAGCCAAGACCAGCAAGGCAGTCCCGACCAAAGCCCACGCAGCACCGGCCGCCAAGACCACCAAGCCGGCCCCGGCCAAAACCGTCAAAGCGGTACCGCCCGCCAAAGCCACCAAAGCAACACCGGCCGCCAAGACCACCAAGCCGGCCCCGGCCAAAACCGTCAAAGCGGTACCGCCCGCCAAAGCCACGAAAGCAACACCGGCCCCGGCGAAGGCCCCGTCTGCCAAACCGGCCCGCAGCCGAGCCAAAAAAGCGGCCCCCGACGAGGCGCCCACCGTCGTCATCGACGCGGAGGCCGTGCTCATCGTCGATGACGTCGAAGTCGAGCTGGCCACCGAGCCCGACCTCGACGCGGCGGCAGTCGTTGCCGAGGACCTTGAACTCGACGACCTCGAGGTTGTCGTCGACGACGAGGCGGAGACCGCAGAGGCCCCGGCAGGCGACGCAGCCGCCGACGAGGAGGAGATCGCCGAGCCGTCGGACAAAGACAAAGCTTCCGGCGACTTCGTCTGGGACGAAGAGGAGTCCGAGGCGCTGCGCCAGGCCCGCAAAGACGCTGAGCTGACCGCGTCTGCCGACTCGGTCCGCGCCTACCTCAAGCAGATCGGCAAGGTCGCCCTGCTCAACGCCGAGGAAGAGGTGGAACTGGCCAAGCGCATCGAGGCAGGCCTGTACGCCACCCAGAAACTGGCGGAACTCACCGAGCGCGGCGAGAAACTTCCGGTGCAGCAGCGTCGAGACATGCAGTGGATCTGCCGGGACGGGGAACGGGCGAAAAACCACCTGCTGGAGGCCAACCTGCGTCTGGTGGTGTCGCTGGCCAAGCGCTATACCGGACGCGGGATGGCCTTCTTGGACCTCATCCAGGAAGGCAATCTCGGCCTCATCCGTGCTGTGGAGAAGTTCGACTACACCAAGGGTTACAAGTTCTCCACCTACGCAACCTGGTGGATTCGTCAGGCCATCACCCGTGCCATGGCCGATCAGGCCCGCACCATCCGCATCCCGGTGCACATGGTCGAAGTAATCAACAAGCTCGGCCGGATCCAACGCGAGCTGCTTCAGGACCTGGGCCGTGAGGCCACCCCTGAGGAACTCGCCAAGGAAATGGACATCACGCCGGAGAAGGTTCTGGAGATCCAGCAGTACGCACGCGAGCCCATCTCGCTGGACCAGACCATCGGTGACGAGGGTGACAGTCAACTCGGCGACTTCATCGAGGATTCCGAGGCGGTAGTGGCCGTCGACGCGGTCTCCTTCACGTTGCTGCAGGACCAGCTTCAGTCGGTGCTGGACACTTTGTCCGAACGGGAGGCCGGCGTGGTGCGCCTGCGTTTCGGCCTGACCGACGGCCAGCCACGGACGCTCGACGAGATCGGCCAGGTCTACGGAGTCACCCGTGAGAGAATTCGCCAGATCGAGTCGAAAACCATGTCGAAACTTCGGCATCCGAGTCGGTCTCAGGTGCTGCGCGACTACCTCGACTAGGGGATTTTCCCTTTTCGAAGCCCGTTGAATTCGGATTCCGTCGTCCGCTGCCCGACAAACGAGTGGATTCGTACTGAGCTGCCGAATTTGAGAACCGCCGGTACCGGGTATACGATTCGTTTGCTGGAGTGCCCAGCGATACTGTTCTCGGGAAGGACTGTCACGTGTCTGGAATCCACCGTCGGGGCATCAAAGGACTTTGGTCCCCGGGGTCTCGGGCCTTCGACCCGTGTCCGCAACCGCAGGTGACACCTACTGTTCCCGCCATGGCTCATGGGCCCGCACACCCACACCGAACTCTCACCCGCTCGATCGGTCTGGTCTTGGCCTCGGCTGGTTGTGCCGCCACCTTGGCGCTGTCGACGTCGACCACGGCCGCAGCCGCCAATACAGCGCTGATGGTCAACGGAATCGGAGCCGGTCAGCTGACCGAAATCGCCATGGCCAACATTCTTGGCGGCATGTTCGGCAAGAACTACGTGCGCGAGAACGTCCCGTGGCCCCAGCAGTCCCGCCCGGTCACTGGCCTGGACAGCCTGACCCTCACTGAGTCGATCGCGCAAGGTGTCGTCAATCTCGATGCCGAACTCACTGAAGCGCTGGCGCAACTCGGCCCCGGTGAATCCGTCACCCTCGTCGGTCTGTCGGCCGGAGCCTTGGTGGTCGACGACATGATGCGCGAGCTGGCCAACGACCCCAATGCGCCGGACAAGAGCAAGATCAAGTTCGTCGTGGTCGCCGATTCCAGCCGCATCGGGTTCAACAAGAACCGCTACGACGGCATCATCGGCTACCAGTACCGCACCCCGGTCGACAGCAAGTTCGACACCATCGCGGTGGCCGCCGAGTACGACGGCTTCGCCGACTTCCCGGACCGCTGGTGGAATTTCCTGGCGGTGGCGAACGCACTGGCCGGCACCGTCGTCCAGCATGTGCCGACGATGCTGACCAATTTGTCCACGGTGCCGGAGTCCAACATCACCGTCACCACCAACTCATTGGGCGGGGTGACGACGAGCTACCTCATTCCGGCCAAGCGTCTTCCGTTGGTCATCCTGTTGCCATTCCTGGCGCCTCAGGAAGCCGATTTGAGGAAGACCATCGATTCGGCCTACGCCCGCAACGACAACAAGGGAACAGCGGCGGCAGTGGCTGCGACCACGCTTGACGCGGATGCGCCCAGCCTCACCGATGTCCCCAGCCTCGCCGATGTCCCCAGCGTCGCCGACGTCCCCAGCCTCGCCGATGAGCCCAGCGTCGCCGATGAGCCCAGCGTCGCCGATGAGCCCAACTTCGAGGCTCCGGCGGAGACCTCGGTCGACGCCGACAAGTCGGCCCGAACTGCGCGCGCCGAGGTGTCCCAGGTCGAAGCAGTCGAGGTCGAGGCACCCGAGGTCGAGGCCCCCGAAAATGAGGCCGGGGACGCCGACGGCCCCACCTCGAAGGTCAGCCGCGGTGCCACCGAATCGGACCGCACCAGCGTTCCCCGCCGATCCGCTAGCCAGAGGCCTGCCGCGGCAACCAGCGACTCAGAGCAGTCTTCGGAATAACGACCAAGCAAGACAAGGGAATTCAGATGCGTAACCTCACCCGCTCGATCGGCTTGATGTTCGCTGCTGCGGGCACCGCGGCCACGGTGGCGCTGTCCACGGCCATGTCGGCGGAGGCGGCCAACAAGGTTCTGATGGTCAACGGCATGGGTGCGGGCAACCTCACCGACATCGCCATGGCCAACATCCTCGGCGGCGCGTACGGCGGCACCAACTGGAAGCGCGAGAACGTCCCCTGGCCCCAGCAGGCCCGTCCGCTGACAGGTAAGAACAGCCTGACCCTGACCGACTCGATCAAGGTCGGCACCACCAACCTCGACTCGGCAATCGCCAGGTCGCTGACCGAGGTGGGTCCCGGCGAGAAGGTCACCGTCGTCGGGCTGTCGGCGGGCGCCCTGGTCGTCGACGAGCAGATCCGTCTTCTGGACTCCAGAACCAACGCTCCGTCCAAGACCAACCTCGATTTCGTGGTGATCGCCGACTCCAGCCGCGCCGGGTTCAACAAGAACCGCTACGACGCCACCATCGGCTATCAGTACAGGGTGCCGGTGGAGTCCAAGTACAACGTCACGGTCGTCACCGGCCAGTACGACGGCTACGCGGATCCGCCAGATCGCCCCACGAACCTGCTGGCCGTGGCCAATGCCATCGCAGGCTCCCAGCTTGTGCACATTCCATCGATGCTGGCCCCGTTGAGTGCGGTGCCTGCGTCGAATATCACCACCACGACCAACGCCAAGGGCGGCGTCACCAAGAGCTACCTGGTCCCGACGAAAACACTGCCGTTGGTGGTTCTCAATCCCCGGCTGAAGGCCCAGGAGGCCAGCCTGCGTAAGCAGATCGATGCCGCCTACATCCGGAACGATCCCAAGAAGACCCCGGCGGCGACTCTCGCCGGGCCGGCCCCGGCCCCGGCCGACTCGGTCGCCCCCCCGCCGGCAAACCCGACGCCGGTGAACGCCGACAAGGCACTGGATGCGATCAAGGATCTGCCGGCGCGCGCAACGGCCACCGGGAAGGCTCCGTCGGCCGCCAAGCTTGCCGCATCCGGTCGCGACGGTAAGCGGCCCGCGGCGTAACGCAACGTCGCTAGTCCTTGAGCGGCAGCGGTTCCAATCGCAGCAGGTTCTGCCGCGGGGACTGGGTGTCGAGTCCGACCAGCGGGGTGCCGTCGGCCAGGATGACAAGCCCTTCGGGGTTCTTGGGGCTGCCGGCGATCCGCCACACCGTCTCCGCATCAACCTTGCCACCGGACGGGTCGAGGCGGTCCGGTAAGCGGGCGATTGCGCTGCCCTGGTCGGACAGCAGATACAGGCACCCGTCGGGACCGATGGTCGCCTCACTGACGTCGGGAAGCTCTTTGCTCAGCTGATCACCCAGCCGCCACGTCGCCAGCACAGTCAGGGCCGCGTCGGCGGTGGCCGGCGCCTCTGCTGCCACGCCGCGCCGCCAGCCCACCGGAGCCTCTCCCGCCGGACCGAACTCCAGGATCACCGAGGGGTCTTTCTCCTTGATCACCAGCAGGTGGCCCTGCTCGATCAGCACCAGGGACTCGCCACGGGAGGAGCGGTCGCCCAGCCACGCCTCACGCAGCCGATGACCCTGCGGAACCTCGAGACGCAACGTTCCCAGCAGCGCCGGCGCGGCGACGTCGAGGTGCAGAACGCGGGCCGGCTGTTCCTGGAGCACCAGCACGGTGTGATCACCGCTGGCGACAAGTGCCTCGAACTGGGTGCCGCCGTCAGGCAGATTCAGCTCGGCCAGGTCGACTCCCCGCCACTGCAGTGGCCATGAGCCGACGGGCGCGATGAAGAGCGACGGTTCCCGGTCGCCGACGGCGAGCAGGCTATCGCCGCGCAGCGCCAGGCCGGAGAGTTCCCGAAGTGGCACATCGGCGACATCGCGAACAGCGAGTTTCGGCGTCTTTCCCACGCCGGAAAGACTATTCAGCGCGACCGGGCGCTGGGCGGCTATCACGGAATGGGGGAATTCCGGCCGGCGCCCAGCACCCGGTCACTTCGGGCGAAGCTATCAGGGAAAGCCGCGACGGGATCACCGGTGCTCGTACCCCTGGGGATCACTGTCACCCTGGGGATCACCGGCCCCTGGGATCACTGGCACCCTGGGATCAAAGGGGCAAACCTTGCATCCAGTCCGGGCCGGTAGGGCCGAACCGCCACCACGGCCGAGGCCGGCAGAGCGCCATAGAGATGCGGGAACAGCATCGACTCTGGATCACCCGGCATGCCTGGTTCCCAGCGCAGCGGAGCGGCCAGAACAGCAGGGGTGACGTAGAGCAGGACGAGGTCACAGCGCCCGGCGAAGAGCCGATTGGCCGGCAGATGCACCTGATGCTGTGTCGACAGGTGAACGAAGCCGGCGTCGGTCAGCGACGGTGGCCGCAACTCCCCGGCCGAACGCGCAGCCTCCCAATCCTGCGCTGTGCACAGGTGGACGAGCAGGTGGTCGTCCAGGTGATCACCGTGCCCGTCGTTGCCCATCCCGGTCACCCTCCCCCCACCCTCGGGTCAGCTGCGGGTGAGACACAACACATCATTGCGGGCCGGGAACAAGGCGGCGACCCGAAACGTCTGAGACAGTAGACGTACCCCGGGTCGCCGCGGGGGCGCTGAGCACCTTTGGAGGAGCCCATGAACGCAACGCTGACCAGTCCGGAACTGACCAGGGCTGATCGCTGCGACCGCTGCGGGGCGGCCGCGCGCGTCAGAGCCACCCTCCCCTCGGGCGCGGAACTGCTGTTCTGCCAGCATCACGCCAACGAGCACCAGGCCAAGTTGATTGCACTCGATGCGGTCATCGAGGTAAACCAGGCCGACGCTTAACCATCTCGCCCTCCATCTCGCAGCGCCGCCCCGGTGACCACGGACCGCCCGTCGCTTCCCCCGAGGCGCCACCACGTGCTGCGCATCGGCAAGCGGACGCTGTCCAAGAGTTGGGATGACTCGATCTTCTCCGAGTCGGCCCAGGCCGGATTCTGGTCGGTGCTGTCCCTGCCGCCGTTGCTGCTCGGCATGCTCGGCAGCCTGGCCTACATCGCGCCGATGTTCGGACCCGACACCCTGAGCACTATCCAAAGCCAGCTGATCAGCACGTCGAATAGCTTTTTCTCCAAGAACATCGTCGCGGAGATCATCGAGCCGACAGTGCGCGACATCGTGCAGGGCGCACGCGGCGAGGTGGTCTCGCTGGGCTTCGTGATCAGCCTGTGGGCGGGTTCGTCGGCAATCTCGGCGTTCGTCGACTCGGTCGTCGAAGCTCACGACCAGACCCCACTGCGGCACCCGGTTCGGCAGCGTTTCTTCGCGCTGGGCCTGTACATGGTGATGTTGCTGGGCGTCATCGCAACGGCCCCCCTGCTGGCGCTCGGCCCGCGCAAGATCGCCGAGTACATCCCGGACAGCTGGGACCACGCCCTTCGCTTCGGCTACTACCCGATGCTGATCCTGGCACTGGTGGCGGCCGTGACCGCCCTCTACCGCGTCTCACTGCCCGAACCGCTGCCGACTCACCGACTGATATGGGGTGCGGTCTTGGCGACCGCCGTCTTCGTTGTAGCCACCGCGGGATTGCGGGTGTACCTGCAATACATCACCCGCACCGGCTACACGTACGGTGCGCTGGCCACCCCGATCGCCTTCCTGCTTTTCGCGTTCTTCCTGGGTTTCGCGATCATGATCGGGGCTGAGTTGAACGCCGCGATCCAAGAGGAGTGGCCCGCTCCCCAGACTCACCTGACGCGGTGGCGCGCCCGGTGGCGGGCCGGCAAGGAGTCGAGGGCAGAGGTCGCCGAGCCAGCAGAGCCGGCGGAGGAGCCACAGCCCGTGGCGGTCAGGCCCTCTTGAGCGACTCGTAGATCCGTTTGCAGTCCGGGCAGACCGGCGAACCGGGCTTGGGTGATCGGGTGACCGGGAAGACCTCGCCGCACAGCGCGACGACGTGGGTGCCCATGACGGCACTCTCGGCGATCTTGTCCTTTTTGACGTAGTGAAAGTGCTTGGGTCGGTCGTCGTCGGACCCGTCGTCGACGCGTTCGTCGCTGTCGGTACGCTCTAGGGTATCGGTCTGCATGGAGCCCATTCTGCCCCGTCATGACGCACCGCGAAATGGGCGGTGTCAGACAGCCGTAAGAAAAGTCCCCTCGTTCGACGTGGCTCGGGTGTGGAACAGTGAGGGGATGGAACGCGAGTTGGGTTTTGACGACGAAGGTCGGCCCGTACTCATCACCCGGGCCGCCTACTCGTACGAGGAGCAGCACCGGGCTCGCGTACGTAAGTACCTCAAGTTGATGTTCTGGCGCATTCCTGCCTTCATAGCCGCGGCGGTGGCCTACAGCATCTGGCAAAACGGCCTTATCTCCCTTGCGATTCTGGCCGCGTCCATCCCGCTGCCGTGGATGGCGGTCCTGATCGCCAACGACCGTCCGCCGAGGACGGCCGAGGAGCCGCGGCGCTTCCCCGACGCCCCGCAGCGCACCGCGCTGTTCCCGCGGGCCGAGCATCGCGCCCTGGAGGCCGGGGTCGCCTCAACTGCCCAACCGCACGCCGCCCGGCGCGGCGAAGAACACACCCGCTGACCGGCCGCACCAAGCATTCTCAGTACATTCTTAGGGCTCAGCCGCGTCTTCCCAGTTCAGAGGGTGTGAGGTGGCTCATTCGCGGGAACTCTTCCCAGCAGTCATGCGTTGGACTTTTCGACAGCAGGAGCCGATCAGGAGGCACCCATGGCTAACGCCACCACCACCCGGGTTGACAGCGATCTGGACGCCCAGAGTCCAGCCGCCGATCTCGTGCGCGTGTATTTGAACGGCATCGGTAAGACGGCTCTTCTCACCGCTGAGGACGAAGTCGAACTGGCCAAGCGGATCGAAGCCGGTCTTTACGCCCAGCATCTGCTCGAAACCCGTAAGCGCTTGAGCGACAGGCGCAAACGCGAGCTTGCGATCGTTGTGCGCGACGGCCAGGCGGCTCGCCGGCATCTGCTGGAGGCCAACTTGCGCCTGGTGGTGTCGCTGGCCAAGCGCTACACCGGTCGAGGCATGCCGCTGCTTGACCTGATCCAGGAGGGCAACCTCGGGCTGATCCGCGCCATGGAAAAGTTCGACTACACCAAAGGATTCAAATTCTCGACCTACGCCACCTGGTGGATCCGGCAGGCCATCACGCGCGGCATGGCAGATCAGAGCAGGACAATTCGGCTCCCCGTTCACCTCGTGGAGCAGGTCAACAAGCTGGCCCGGATCAAGCGCGAGTTGCACCAGAGTCTCGGCCGTGAGGCCACCGACGAGGAACTGGCTGAAGAGTCCGGCATCCCGGTGGAGAAGATCAACGATCTGCTCGAGCACAGCCGTGATCCGGTAAGCCTGGATATGCCGGTCGGCAGCGACGAGGAAGCCCCGCTGGGCGACTTCATCGAAGACTCCGAGGCGATGTCGGCGGAGAACGCGGTGATCGCCGAGCTGCTGCACACCGATATCCGGCACGTGCTGGCCACTCTCGACGAACGTGAGCAGCAGGTCATCCGGTTGCGTTTCGGACTCGACGACGGTCAGCCCCGCACCCTCGATCAGATCGGCAAGCTGTTCGGTCTGTCCCGTGAGCGGGTCCGCCAGATCGAGCGCGAAGTGATGAACAAGCTCCGCAACGGGGAGCGGGCCGAGAAACTGCGCTCCTACGCCAGCTGAGCGAGAAGCTCTTCGGTGTGCCCGCCGGTTCGCCGGCGGGCACACGTGTCTGTTCCGGCCGACATCCCGCTGCCGGAGACCATTCGCGCAGCTAGGCATATAGACTCGCGGTGCGACGAAGGGTGCCTCATGAACGATCTGGTCGACACCACAGAGATGTACCTGCGCACCATCTATGACCTCGAGGAGGAGGGGGTGGTGCCGCTGCGGGCGCGGATCGCCGAACGCCTCGAGCAGAGCGGCCCGACAGTGAGCCAGACGGTGTCGCGGATGGAACGCGACGGCCTGCTGCGGGTGGCCGGTGACCGACATCTGGAGCTCACCGACAAGGGCCGGCGGCTGGCGATCGCGGTGATGCGCAAGCACCGACTGGCCGAACGGCTACTGGTGGACATCATCGGCCTGCCCTGGGAAGAGGTGCATGCCGAGGCCTGCCGGTGGGAGCACGTCATGAGCGAAGATGTCGAGCGACGCCTGGTGCAAGTCCTCGACCGGCCCACCGTCTCCCCGTTCGGCAACCCGATCCCCGGCCTGGCGCTACTGGGCCTGCCCGAGCACAACGTGGAGTCCGACGGAGCGGATCTGGTGCGGTTGACCGAGTTGCCGGTCGGCGACTCGGTGGCCGTGGTGGTTCGCCAACTCACTGAGCATGTGCAGGGAGATGCCGCGTTGATCGGACGGCTCAAGGAGGCTGGTGTCGTTCCCAATGCCCGCGTGCTGGTGCGAACCAGCGCGCACGGCGACGTGACCATCGTGGTGGGTGGGCACGAGAACGTCGAACTCCCCCATGACATGGCACACGCCGTCAAGGTGCAGAAGGTCTAGCCCGCCCGGCCGAATAGCCGGCGTGGCGGCAACCGCACACCGAGTCGCTTGGCAAGCCGGTAGCCGGTTCCGGTCAACTCGCGGATCTGTTCTGGACGCAGTCCCGATTGCAGGGCAGCGTCGAGCATCCCCGCCATCCGATGGTCCGGATCGCTGCGTAACGCCGCTTCCAACGCGATGCCGGCCAGTGGGCCATCACCGCGGGTGTAGGCCGAAAACGCCAGCAGGACAAGCGCTTCTGCTCGCCAAGGATCGGGAAGCGTCCGCGACAGCATGGCCCACAGCGCTTCGGCCGCAGCCGCCTCTGCGCCCACCGCCAGCGCGTACAGGGTGTCTCGTACCGCGATATCGGTGAGCCCGCAAGCCACCGCAGCGAGTTCATCATCATCCGGCTGGCTGCCCGCCAGGACACGCCCCGCCATGTCGATCACGCTCTGAATGTCGCGACGTCCCCGACCGTTGGGGTCGGCTCGCCAGTCGGTCTCACGCTCGGTTGACTGCAACCGGATGGGTTCGACGAGCGCGGCTGTTCGCACCGGGTCGGTCACCCCAACCACGGCGTGCAGATCGGCACGCCGACCATAGAGCCGCCTGCCATCGAGGACGGCCGCGGCAGCCAGCGGAGAAGCACTCGGGTCCTCAACGGCGCCGCTGGCACCGCAGCCGTCGATGCAGTGCCATGTTCCGCCTGCCTCGACTCGATCGACGACGTGTACCGCGAACAACTCGACGTCGTGGCTGCGCAGCGACTCCGACAATGCGTCGGACAGCCTCCGGTGGTCGTCGTTACACATGGGGCACAGCGCCCCGTCGGCGTCCACGATCACGGCCACCACGGATTCGGCGCCCGAGGTGACGGCGATCTCGGCAAGACGGCCGATGTTGTCGGTGAGATCGGCCGATAGGTCAGCCCGCATGACTGCCCCCATCTGACCCCCTTCCAGTGTGACGAGCACCATGGACTTTTCCGGGACGAAGCCCAGCACAGCGGGCAGGGCGGCGATCAGCGCGCCGGGACGGGTGAGATGGAATTCGGGTGTGGTCATGGCAGCGAGGTTCGCAGCCGCCGCTGTCAGGCCGGCCGCTGGTGTGGCGCCGCTCACGACGAGCTGTGTACCAAACTGTCTCTGTGGGGAACGTCCGGCGGGCCCGGCGCGTTACTCCTTCGGGCTGACCGTGTGGATTTGATTAGGAAGGAGGCGCCCCGTGGCCGACGAGCACCGCCGCATTCCCGACCGGATGTACCAACTGGAGTTCCCGGCGCCGCAACTGTCATCCTCGGATGGACGCGGGCCGGTTCTCATCCACGCATTCGAGGGATTTTCCGACGCCGGCCACGCCATCCGACTGGCGGCCGAGCATCTGAAGAGTTCACTTGAGGGCGATTTAGTGGCATCTTTCGCCATCGACGACCTGCTGGATTACCGGTCCCGGCGGCCGGTGATGACGTTCAAGACCGATCACTTCACCCACTACGAGGATCCGCAGCTCAACCTGTACGCGCTGCGCGACATCGCCGGCACACCCTTCCTACTGCTCGCAGGCCTGGAACCGGACCTGCAGTGGGAACGCTTCGTCACCGCGGTTCGCCTGCTCGCCGAGCGGCTCGGCGTGCGCCGGACCATCGGCTTGGGCACCATCCCGATGGCCGTCCCGCACACCCGGCCGGTGTCTATGACGGCGCATTCGGACGACCGCTCCCTGATCGCCGACCATCAACCGTGGGTGGGCGAGGTGCAGGTGCCCAGTAGCGTGTCGAATCTGCTGGAGTTCCGGATGGCCCAGCACGGGCATGAGGCAGTGGGCTACACCGTGCACGTCCCGCACTATCTGGCGCAGACCGATTACCCCGCAGCCGCGGAGGCTCTGCTCGATGAGGTCGCCAAATCGGCGGCTCTGCAGCTACCGCTGACCGCTCTCACCGACGCCGCTGGGGTGGTCCGCAGCAAGATCGACGAACAGGTCGAGGCGTCCCCGGATATCGCCCAGGTGGTCGAGGCCCTGGAACGGCAGTACGACGCGTTCGTTTCCGCGCAGGAGAACAGGTCGCTGCTGGCCCGCGACGAGGACCTGCCCAGCGGAGAGGAGTTGGGTGCGGAGTTCGAACGGTTCCTGGCTCAGCAAGCCGACGACTTCAAGGACGGTTTGACCGACGACGGCGGGAGCTGACACCGCCACATAATGTCGATCTATGGGCATCGTGGTGTCTGTTCTAGGAGCTTCCATGGCGGCGTTTCGGCAACTCGCTCGGAGTGATCGACGCGGCTTCCGCTCCCCCGATCCGGCGTCAAGGCATCGCCGCCGAACTGGGTTACAGCGAACCGATTCTCCTCGGTTTACCCGCCCCGGCGCACCATCCGCCCATGCTCGCGATCCAGGATCTGGCCGTCCGTGGAGGATGTGCTGGCCGCCGACCCTGCGGACTACGCCGACGAACCGACGCAGTCCGACGGCTTCGGTATGGCGGGTCTGCTCAGCGGGACGTGCCAACCCCGCGATGGGCGCGCAGTGCTTCGATCTCCCGCTCGAAGTCCTCAGCCGAGGAGAACGACCGGTAGACCGAGGCGAACCTCAGGTAGGCGACCTCGTCGAGTTCACGAAGTGGACCCAGGATCGCCAAGCCGACCTCATTGCTGGGGACCTCCGCTGACCCGCCGGCCCGAATGCTGTCCTCGACCTGCTGGGCCAGCAGGTTGAGAGCGTCATCGTCGACTTGCCGGCCCTGGCACGCCCGGCGAACGCCGATGATGACCTTTTCCCGGCTGAACGGCTCGGTGACACCGCTGCGCTTGACCACGGCGAGCACGGCCGTCTCCACGGTAGTGAACCGGCGGCCGCACTCCGGACAGGAGCGGCGGCGGCGAATGGCTTGACCTTCGTCGGTCTCGCGGGAGTCGACGACACGCGAATCGGGGTGACGGCAGAAAGGACAGTGCATGACCGTTCCTCCGCTCCCGCTGTGAACTGCACGAAACCAGTGAGAGCCTACCCGTGAGCCGCCCCTTGCTGCCATCATCACGCCGCCGACTCGGATCGCCGATGCGGTCACTATCCGATGGGCGCAATCAAAGTCTGACCGGCGTCCACCGCGGCGGAATCCAATTGGTTGAGTTCGCGGATGCGCGCAACGACCTGTCCGGTCGGCGTATTCGGCGCCACCCGGTCAGCCAATTGCTGAAGCGTCTCGCCTGCCTGCACCTGCACCACCGCAAGCCGATCCGACTGCTCGACCGCGGCGACACGTTCCCCGCTGAGATTCGCCAGCAAGCCCAGCCACAGGGTGATCATCGCGGCCAGACCGGCCAGTCCGAGGCTCGCGGCGGTGCTCACCGGACGGCGGGTGTGCACCGCCTGCGACATCCTTACGCCATTGCCGTGGTAGCGCAGCGGCACAACAGCCGGGCGCGAGCGACGGGCATCGGGGCGCGAGGAACGGTGTAACGCCGGACGGTTGGATCGGGAGTGAACACCGCTGTCATCGCCGGTTGCAGGCCGTCCATAGGCTGCCGCCCACTCAACCGACTGTCGATCGTCAAGGACCGTCATGACTCTTCCCTCCTACTGATGTTCGCTCTTGTGTTCGAACTCTACTCGCTCATGTGTTCGA
Organism: Mycobacterium sp.; assembly: GCF_044370595.1. GTDB lineage: Bacteria > Actinomycetota > Actinomycetes > Mycobacteriales > Mycobacteriaceae > Mycobacterium. The sequence goes on along the minus strand of NZ_JBILVF010000027.1, from coordinate 509 downwards.
CAACCGAACATTTGAGCGAGCGTGTCTCGACGATAAATGGGGCCTCTGACATTGACGGTGTTCAACCGGATCGGTTGATGATTGGACCTGGCTCGCCAAACTCGACCGGCTGGTCACCACAATCAACCCCCGCACTGCGCGCGGCCTACGGCGTCGGACCCGACACCACCACCCAGCTCATCATCACCGCCGGCACCAACCGCACCGGCTGGACAACAGAGCAGCAAGATGCAACACGCTCGAACACATGTTTGATTATCGTGCCGGATCCCGCTACATTCGCGGCTATGGGCGACAGCAGACAGACAACCGGCCGGGGCGGCGCCGCGGACCTCACCGACCGGCAACGCACGATCCTCGAGGTCATCAGAGCCTCCGTGACCAGCCGTGGCTACCCGCCGAGCATCCGGGAGATCGGCGACGCCGTGGGGCTGACATCCACGTCGTCGGTTGCCCACCAACTCCGCACGCTGGAGCGCAAGGGTTATCTGCGCCGCGACCCGAATCGA
>NZ_JBILVF010000124.1:0-10314 GCF_044370595.1 Mycobacterium sp. | reverse complement strand
CGATGGTGTGGCCGAATGGCCACAGCGCGAATACCGCGATGCGGGCTGCGGCGAAGCCGAATGGGATGGTGACGATGAGTAAAAAGCACACCAGTGCCGCGACGAGGTATCCCAGGGCAAGCCAGAGACCGCCGAAGATCAACCAGATGATGTTCAGGATTACGCGCATCACTACCTCCAGCGGTCAGGCAAGCCTACCGAACCAAAGTCTCCCCGCCCGGCGCGGTGGCGGGTGAGTAGGATCGCTGACGCGCCCTACTCGATAGTCACGTCAGACAAGCAGGTGAATCCAGTGCCGACCGGCAAGGTGAAGTGGTACGACGCCGACAAGGGTTTCGGCTTCCTCTCCCAAGAAGACGGTGAGGACGTGTACGTCCGCGCCTCGGCCCTGCCCGACGGTGTTGAGGGACTCAAGGCCGGTCAGCGGGTGGAGTTCGGGGTGGCCACCGGTCGCCGTGGCCCGCAGGCGTTGAGCCTCACCTTGCTCGACCCGCCGCCCACCCTGTCGCGGACCCGTCGCGAGGCGGCGCCGACTGAGCACAAGCACAGCCCTGACGAGTTGCACGGCATGGTCGAGGACATGATCACGCTTCTCGAAAGCGCGGTGCAGCCGGAGTTACGCCGCGGGCGTTACCCCGACCGCAAGGTCGCCCGGCGGGTCTCCGAGGTGGTGCGGGCCGTGGCCAGCGAACTCGACGCCTGAGGGCCGCATCGAGACTGCGCCGGGAACTTTCGGCAGCGGTAGGACGCCGTCCGGTTAGGAATCCGGCCAGTCCAGTCGCAGTGACCATTCGGCGTGCGGCAGGTCGAACAACTCGCCGTTCTCGTCTTGGACGAGCGTCATCAACTGCACCACCAGACCCGCGATCCGGCCACGCTGGGGGTCGACGGTGGGAACGGTCACTGCCAACTGGGTTCCCGGTCGGTAGGAGGTGGTCGTGGTATCCCGCTCGTCGGGGTAGACCCGGAGCAGACGCCATGGTCCGCGGCTGATCGACGTCGGCACCGACACCTGAACCGGGTATTTCTCGGTGACCGAAAGTTGTGCTTGGGCAGTGCTTTTCGCGCAATCGTTGAGGTCGACCACACTGCAGTACAGGTAGGGGTCCACCCGCACCGTCGTTCCCTGCGAGTAGGCACTGATCTGCGGCAATCCGCTGCCGTGCCCGCGCGTCACCAGCCACGCTCCCACGCCGGCGCCGGCAGCGGCCAGTACCAGCAGGGCCGCGACGACCCAGGCCAGATGTCGCTTCATAGGCGTGCCATCGTGAGGCTGCCCTCCGGTTCGGCCACCACCGGGCGGTTCCCGCCGAATCCGGGGATCAGGGAGGCACCGCGGTAGCTCACCACCGTCTGCGCCAGCGCCGGAATCAGCAGTGCGGCAATGGCGGTGAATCCCACCCACAGTTCGGTGTACACCAGGACTCCCATCGCTCCTCCCAAAACCCAAGCCAATTGCAGCACCGACTCCGAGCGCCCGAAAGCCGACGCCCGCGATTCCTCGGGCAGATCGTCCTGCAGGGAGGCGTCCAGCGACGCCTTGGCGATCGCGCTGGCCCCGGAGGTGACGAAGGCCGCCAACGCCGCAACAGCGAGGTTACCCACCACTGCGGCCACCAGAGCCATGGCGGTGACCGCGACTGCCGCGCGCACCACCAGTGCGGCCGGCCGCCCCAACTGCATCCGAGCGGCGGTGAAGTTCCCGATGAAGTTCCCAATGCCCGCCGCTGCCCCGATGCCGCCGAGGATGCCGAGCTGGACCCAGCCATTGGCGTCAAGGGCTTTGGCGACGAAGGCCGGGTACAGGAAGAGGAAACCCACCATCGCCTTGATGGTGCAGTTGCCCCATAGTGCGGTGATGATGTTGCGGCCCAGTGGCTGTCGCCGCGGCCCGGTGGTGCTGATCACTTCGGTGGGCTGCTGGTCGAGCCAGTCCCATTCACCACCGTGCCCGTGATAGGTCAGGGTGGCCGGAACCTCCCCTTCAGTGACCTCCACCCACTTCGGGATCCGCATGGTCAGCGACGCCCCAGCCAGCGCAATGAAGACGACGACGAACAACGCGCCGGGCAGGTGCAGCAGGGTCGAAAACACGTATTCCATCCCGGCTGCGAGGCCACCGCCGATGATGGTCCCGCCGATCAGACCGAACATCGTCAACCGGGAATTGACTCGGACGAGGTCGATGGTGGGTGGCATGACGCGCGGCGTCACCGCACTGCGCAACACAGAAAACGATTTGGACAGCACCATCATCCCCAGGGCGCAGGGGTAGAGCACCCACGATGGAAAGCTGCCGGTCGCAGAGTCGTAATTCATGATCAACACGACCGCCAGCACGATGCGCAGCAGGAATGACATGGCAAGGGCGGCGCGTCGGCCCTGCTGAAGCCGGTCCAAGGCCGGTCCGATCAGTGGGGCGATCACGGCGAACGGGGCGATGGTGATGAGCAGGTAGAGCGCCACCTTGCCCTTGCTCTCTCCGGTCGCAGCAGCGAAGAACAGAGTGTTGGCCAACGCCACCGCCATCGCGGAGTCCACCGCAAAGTTCGCCACCACTGGCCAGGTCAGTGCTGTCAACCCGGATTTGTCGGCGCCGTCGGCTGTCGCGGCGCGATGAACCATCGAGTACATTCGCGAGCCCATTTCCGCAGCCGCGCGGGTGACACCCGCCCGTTCACCAGCGCCGGCGGCCGAATCGGAATCGCGGTAGGCGCTGCGGCGCTGGCCCAGCGGAGGCAGATAGGGGTTACCTCGCGCGGACTCGGCGGAGTCCCGCCGCCCGGCACGGCCCCCATCGTCGCTGGGATAGTTGGCCATGCCGGGGTGCTCACCGGGATCACGGCGGACGGGCCCGGGAGTCCAACCCGAGCCCGGGTATCGACGCCGACCGGACACGGTCTCGATTCTCCCACCTTGTGCCTCCCGTGATGTGACTCACGCGACGTGCCTCCCATGATTGCCGTGGCTGGCGGCCGGTGTGGCTACCCGGACGGCCGGTGAGGCAAGATTGACCGCGATGGACAGCCCGATCGACACCGCCGACCCAACCGGTTTGGCCAGCGCCGAGTCGCCGGCCCCGGATGAGCACGTCGCTGCCCTCCTCGAGGGTGCTGCCGAACTGGCCCGCCAGGCCATCATCGAGTTCAGCGGTGACACGGTCGGCGCGTACCTGGGCGTTGCGATCGAGGACGCCGCGGCAGCCACCCACCGGTTCCTCACCACCATGCCCGGTTACCAGGGCTGGCAGTGGGCCGTCGTCGTAGCGGCCTGTCCGGGAGCCGAGCACGCCACGATCAGCGAGGTCGTTCTGGTGCCCGGCCCCACCGCGCTGTCGGGCCCGCCGTGGGTGCCGTGGGACCAGCGGGTTAAACCAGGTGACCTCGGCCCGGGCGATCTGCTCGCGCCACTGCCCGACGATCCACGGCTGGTTCCGGGTTTTCTGGCCACCGGCGACCCGCTGATCGACGACACCGCACTCGAAGTCGGGTTCGGCCGGCGGCGGGTGCTCAGTGCGTTCGGCCGCGACGACGCCGCGCAACGCTGGCACGACGGCGATCACGGCCCGGAGGCGCCGATGGCCCGGGCCACCAAGCGGGTGTGCCGGGATTGCGGCTTCATGACTCCGCTGGCCGGCGCGCTCGGCGCTCGGTTCGGGGTCTGCTGCAATGAACTGTCCGCCGATGGGCAGGTGGTTGACTTCTTCTACGGCTGCGGAGCGCACTCCGACACCCCGGCGCCGAAGGGTGTCGGGTCGCCGGCCTTCGAGCCCTACGACGACGGCGTGCTGGAAGTCGTCGAGGCCGATCGCGTCACAGTCGAGGTGGAAGCTGCTGCCGTTGAGGAGACCGCCGATGAGGCCTCGGCTGACGCCGAGACCGGCGCCGAGACCGACGCCGAGACCGACGCCGAGATCGACGCCGAGCCTGCGCCCGACGGCGATGCCGCTGCCGAACTTACTCCCGAAGTCGAACCTGTCGCGGATCCTGCAGACGAGGCCGAGGGCTAGCCGCTCTCGGCCGCCGCCTTGATCCGGGCCAGCCCCTGGTTCATGCCCTCGAGCAGTTCGCTCTCAAAGGAGTCGACGCCGCCCAGCGCTGTCTTGGTGACGGCGGTGGAAAGCGCCGTCACGCCGTTCTCGGCGTACCGGGTCTCGGTCAGCCGGGTGCCGGTGGCGGTGGGCTCCAATTCGTAGCTCCACACCGAAGTGTTGATCGGAATCCGGAAGGCGAACTTGCGTTCCGGGACCACCTCGGTGATCACCGCGGTCGTGGGCCAGAACAGCAGGCCGCGCCGGTTGAGGTTGACAGTGCGGGTGCCGGGCCGAATGGGGCCGAGCGCCTTCATGATTCGGCACTGCGGGCTCCACTGCGGCATCCGGCTGGGGTCGGAAACCAGCGCCCAGACCTTCGCCGCCGGGGCGTTGATCTCGATCTCGGCCTTCAGGATCGGCGCAGCCATCATTGTCCTCCTCTAGTGTCGGCTCGATTCGAGCCCGGTTTGCGCTCCGCGTGATCCCCGCCGGGCGGCGGCGCGTTGCCACAGAAACAGCGACAACCCGAATACCCCCACTCCGAGGCCCGCGATCGTCACCGGGCGCCAGTCCTCCAGCGCCGGGACGGTGAACGCCGCGAGCGCGGCCAGCGCCCACAGCAGCGCCCCGGCGCCGATCACCGGCCGCGGATCGAGCAGCGCCGCGGGCAGTTCCGGGGGCTGCCGTTCGGGTGCCGGATCGTGGGTGGTCATCGGGTTCACGGTAACCGACCAGCGGGCGCGTACGTTATCGCCCATGCAGGTCGGCGTGAACGTCATCGACATCACCGACCCGGACGACTGTCGGGTCGATGACTTCCGCGACCTCAACAGCGTCGACCGCCGCCCAGACCTGCCCAGCGGAAAGGGCCTGGTGATCGCCGAGGGGGTGCTGGTGGTGCAACGCATGCTGGCCTCCCGGTATGCCCCGCACGGGTGCCTGGGCACCGAGCGTCGACTTCAGGAACTGGCCGCCGAGGGCGCTCTGGCCGGGGTCGACATCCCGTTCTACCGGGCCTCCCCGGAGGTGATGGCTGACGTGGTGGGCTTCCACCTCAACCGCGGTGTGCTCGCCGCCGCCCGCCGACCACCGCAACGCGGCCTCGCCGACGTCCTCTCCGGTGCCCGAACCGTTGTCGTGCTCGAGGGCGTCAACGATCACGAGAACCTCGGCTCGATCTTCCGCAACGCCGCCGGCCTGGGCGTCGACGCCGTCGTCTTCGGCGCGGGGTGTGCCGACCCGCTGTACCGGCGGGCGGTGCGGGTGTCCATGGGCCATGTCCTGCTGGTGCCTTTCGCCTGGGCCGCTGACTGGCCGACGGATATCGACGTCCTGCGGCACAACGGATTTCGCTTGCTGGCCATGACGCCGAATCGCCAGGCGCGGGTTTTGGCCGACGAGATGGACGCCGTGGCCGGCCAGAAGGTCGCTCTGCTCGTCGGGGCGGAGGGGCCAGGACTCACCGAGACCACGATGCGTGCGGCCGATGTCCGGGTTCGGGTCCCGATGTCAGGTGACACCGACTCCCTCAACGTGGCCACCGCGGCAGCCCTGGCGTTCTATGAGCGGGCCCGGTGCGGCGGCGGGGGAGCCGATTCAGCGCGAACGATAACCTGACCCGGTGTCCGACGACGCGACTCCCTGGGGGACGGGCCTGACGGTGGCCGCCTTCGTGGCGGCGGTTGTCGCCGCGGCGATCATCGTGCTGAGCCTGGGAATGATTCGGGTGCATCCGGCTGTGTCAGTCGGTTTGAACCTGGTGGCCGTCGGTGGACTGGCACCCACTTTGTGGGACTGGCGGAAACGGCCGGTTCGCCGGTGGTTCCTGCTGGGTGCAGCGGTGGGGGTGGCCGTCGGCTGGACGGCGACGCTGGCGGTGGCGCTCGGTTAGCGTCGGCTCAGCGTTCGCCGCTGGTACGCACCCCGAGCAAGACGTCCTCCCAGGCCGGGATGCTCGGCTTGCGGGTGGCCCGCTTGCCTGCGCCCGGCGGGGGCGCGACCAGCGCAGAGCCTGCCGCCGCTGCGGGACCTGCCAGGGCGGCCGGGACGGCGGCCGGTGTCGACTGGGCTTGCGGCGGTGCGTCGAATTCCAGTTGGGCCACCGGGGCCACCGGGCGCAACGGCCGCTCGAATTCCGGGTCGATCAGGGCGCTGGCTTCCTCGTCGATCGCCGTGACGGTGCCGCCGTGTGCACCGGGGGTGAACCGGAAGTGGGCGACGTTCTCGGACAGCCCGGCCTGCCACTCCATCCGAACCGTCCAACGGCCGTCCTCGGCGCGCCAGGCGTCCCAGTTGGTGTCTTTGGCGCTCAACCCGCGTTCGGTCAGCGCCGCGGTGATGGTCTCCAGCAGGGTTTCCACCGTCGGGCCTTCGGCCAGCACAGGGTGGGCGGCCGTGGCCAACTCCGCGGCGCGCTGACGCTCCAGCAGTACCGGGTGGGCGAACCGCTCCACCTTCGAGACGTCCATCCCCGAACTGGCCGCAACCTCGGCGACGGACGCGCCGGCCCGGATGCGGGACTGAATATCCTTAGGTCGCAACACGGCTCTGACCTCACTGTCTCGGGAAAGCTGTCCGGGTCGCGCACCGTCGCCGCGCACTGCCGCCCGCAGCCGGTCGTCCAGCCGGATCAGGAACTTGTCGGCCGGGTTGCCGCCCTCACAGATGATGTGCTTGCCGTCGACATCGAGTCCGATCAGGGTGAGCTCACGCATGTCGACCTCCTTCGGACCGGACTGTAACCGCGCCCGCGTTGACATAACGATCGCGACACGCGTGTGTTACGGGTGAGGTTAAAGGTGTTCGACCACCCAGTCCACGCACCGGGTCAACGCGCTGACGTCGTCGGGTTCGACCGCCGGGAACATCGCCACCCGAAGCTGGTTGCGGCCCAGCTTGCGGTATGGCTCGGTGTCGACGATGCCATTGGCCCGCAGCACGGCGGCCACCGCCGCCGCGTCCACCTCATCGGTGAAGTCGACGGTGCCGACCACCTGGGATCTCAGCGCTGGGTCGGCCACGAACGGGGTGGCGAACGCGCTGGACTCGGCCCACGAGTACAACCGCGACGAGGAGTCCGCGGTCCGCTTGACCGCCCAATCCAGGCCTCCGTTGCTCAGCATCCAGTCGATCTGCTCGGCCATCAGCACCAGGGTGGCGATGGCCGGGGTGTTGTAGGTCTGGTTCTTCAGGCTGTTATCCACGGCGATCGGCAGCGACAGGAACTCGGGCACCCACCGGCCCGACGCGGCCACCGACTCGATGCGGGCTAGCGCGGCCGGGGACAGGATCGCCAGCCACAACCCGCCGTCACTGGCGAAGTTCTTCTGCGGCGCGAAGTAGTAGGCGTCGCATTCGGCGACATCGACGGGCAGGCCGCCGGCCGCGGAGGTGGCGTCGATGAGGACCAGGGCGTCCCCGGACCGTTCGGGCCGGCGGATCGGAACCGCGACACCGGTCGAAGTCTCGTTGTGGGCCCAGGCGATGGCGTCCACCGAAGGGTCGGACTGCGGCGCCGGCGCGCTGCCGGCCTCGGCCTTGATGATGATCGGGTCGCCGACAAACGGGTTGGCCGCGACGGCGGAAGCGAACTTGGAACTGAACTCGCCATAGGTCAGGTGCAGGGACCTGGCGTCGATGAGACCGAAGGCCGCGGCGTCCCAGAACGCCGTCGCCCCGCCGTTGCCGAGGATCACCTGGTAGCCGTCCGGAGCCGCGAACAACTCACGCACGCCCTCGCGCACCCGGCCGACCAGGTTCTTCACCGGGGCCTGCCGGTGCGATGTGCCGAACAGGGCGGCGGCGGTCGTGGTCAGTGCCGTCAACTGCTCTGGCCGCACCTTCGACGGACCGCAACCGAAGCGTCCGTCGGCGGGCTTGAGGTCGGCGGGAATGGTGAGCTGGGCGGGATCAGCCATGCGCTAAGCGTAGGGAGCAAGTGGCCCTGCCCAAAAATCGAGCCGGAAATCCAACCCGGCCGGGGTTGATCCGACCCGTTTACTGGGTATAGACAGTATCCGATACCTTCGGTACCGTTTACTGCGGCAGCTGTACAAATTCACCCCCCACTGTGGAAGTGACCCGGGGGAATGACGCGGGAGGCTTGTCATGGCGAGGACCAAGCTGCTCAGGCGCTGGCGCCGCAACATGGAGGTAGGCGACGACGCGGCCTACGTCGACATGCTGACCACATTGTCGGAGGGTTCGGTGCGGCGGAATTTCAACCCGTACACCGATATCGACTGGGATTCGACGGAGTTCGCGGTCAGGCCGGACGACGAACGCTGGATCCTGCCCCATACCGACGCCCTGGGCCGGCATCCCTGGTATCAGGCCCAACCGGCGGCCGCCCAGATCGCGATCGGGCAGTGGCGGCAAGCCAACGTCGCCAAGGTGGGCCTGCAATTCGAGTCGATCCTGATCCGCGGCCTGATGAACTACTCGTTCTGGCTGCCCAACGGCTCGCCGGAATACCGCTACTGCACCCATGAGGCGATCGAAGAGGGCAACCACACCCTGATGTTTCAGGAGATGGTCAACCGCATCGGCGTCGACGTGCCGGGCATGCCTCGCCTGCTGCGCTGGCTCTCGCCGCTGATCCCACTGGTGGCCGGTCCGCTGCCGATCCCGTTCTTCTTCGGGGTGCTTGCCGGGGAGGAGCCCATCGACCACACCCAGAAGGCGGTGCTGCGCGAGGGCGGCGAGGGCAAGGCTTTGCACCCGATCATGGAGAAGGTGATGGCCATCCACGTAGCCGAGGAGGCCCGGCACATCTCCTTTGCCCACGAATACCTGCGCAAGCGGTTGCCGCGCCTGAACCGCCGCCAGCGGCTGCTGCTGTCGGTCAACGTCCCGCTGATCATGCGGATCCTCTGTCAGGCGATCCTGGTGCCGCCGCGCAGCTTCTTCCGCGAGTACGGCATTCCGCGGGAGGTTCGCAAGGAGATCTTCTTCCGCTCGCCGGAGTCCCGGAAGTGGTTGCAGGACATGTTCGGTGACGTCCGGATGCTCTGCTACGACACCGGTCTGATGAACCCCCTGGCGAAGCTGATCTGGCGGCTGTGCAGGATCGACGGCGCGCCGAACCGGTTCCGCAGCGAACCGCAGCGTCGTCACCTGATCAGCGCTGCCTGACTCGCAGTCCAGATGCCCCACGTCATCACGCAGTCCTGCTGCAGCGACGGCTCCTGCGTGTACTCCTGCCCGGTCAACTGCATCCACCCCAGTCCCGATGAGCCGGGTTTCGTCGACGCCGAGATGCTCTACATCGACCCGGCGGCCTGTGTGGACTGCGGCGCCTGCGTGTCGGCGTGCCCAGTCGGGGCGATCCGGCACGACAGCCGACTGTCCCCCGAACAATTGCCCTTCATTGCCGTCAACGCCAACCACTACCCGCCCCGCCCAACGGGGGTGAAGCTACCGCCGACGTCCAAGCTGGCGCCGGTGCTGCCGGCGCCCGAGGTTCGCCGTCGCGGCCTGACGGTGGCCGTAGTGGGCTCCGGTCCGGCCGGCATCTATGCCGCCGACGAACTGCTCACCCAGGACGGGGTCCGGGTGAACGTCTTCGACAAGCTGCCGACCCCCTACGGACTGGTGCGGGCCGGGGTGGCGCCGGACCATCAGAACACCAAGTCGATCACCCGGCTCTTCGACCGCATCAGCGGCACCCGCGGCTTCTCCTACTACCTGAATGTCGAAGTGGGACGGCATCTCACACACGCCGAACTGATGGCGCATCACCACGCGGTCATCTACGCCGTCGGAGCGCCCGGCGACCGCCGACTCGACATCGACGGGATGGGACTGCCGGGCACCGGCACCGCCACCGAGATCGTCGCGTGGATCAACGGGCATCCCGGTTTTGTGGGCAGGCCGGTCGACCTGCATGAGCGGCGCGCAGTGATCATCGGTAACGGCAACGTCGCCCTCGATGTGGCCCGCATCCTCGCCAGCGACCCGGAAACCCTTGCCGCAACGGATATCTCCGATGCCGCGCTGGACGCCCTGCGGGGTTCGGCGGTCCGCGAAGTCGTTGTCGCGGCCCGGCGCGACCCGGCCGACTCCGCCTTCACGCTGCCCGAACTCATCGGCTTGACCGCCACTTCCGAGGTGGTCCTCGACGCCGCCGATCAGGCGCTGGTCAGAGCCGATCTGCAACGCAGCCGAGACCCCGGCGTTCGCGCCAAGCTGGAAATCCTGGCGGCTCTGCCGGAAGCCGGGCACGCCGAATCCGGCCGCCGTCGGATCCGCTTGGCCTACCGGCTGAACCCGCAGCGGATCAC
>NZ_JBILVF010000260.1:0-2740 GCF_044370595.1 Mycobacterium sp. | reverse complement strand
GACCATCTACGAGACGGCCCGGGGGTTGGAGGGGCTGGTCCGAAACGCCGGTGTGCACGCCTGCGCGGTGGTCATGAGCTCCGAGCCGCTCATCGAGGCGATTCCGCTGTGGAAGCGGCCCCAGGACGGGGCGATCATCACCGGCTGGGACTACCCGTCGTGCGAGGCCATCGGCCTGCTGAAGATGGACTTCCTGGGTCTGCGCAACCTGACCATCATCGGCGACTGCATCGAGAACATCAGAGCCAACCGGGGCGTCGACCTGGACCTGGACTCCCTGCCGCTCGACGATCCCAAGGCCTACGAACTGCTCGGCCGCGGCGACACCCTCGGGGTTTTCCAACTCGACGGCGGCCCGATGCGCGACCTGCTCCGGCGGATGCAGCCCACCGAATTCAACGACATCGTCGCGGTGCTGGCGTTGTACCGGCCAGGCCCGATGGGGATGAACGCCCACAACGACTACGCCGACCGCAAAAACGACCGCCAACCCATCAAGCCGATTCACCCGGAACTGGAAGAGCCGCTCAAGGACATCCTCGCCGAGACCTACGGTCTGATCGTCTACCAAGAGCAGATCATGTTCATCGCGCAGAAGGTCGCCTCCTACACCATGGGCAAGGCCGATGCCCTGCGAAAAGCCATGGGCAAGAAGAAACTTGAGGTCCTCGAAGCCGAGTACAAGGGTTTCTACGAGGGCATGACCGCCAACGGCTTCTCCGAGCGGGCGGTCAAGGCGCTGTGGGACACCATCCTGCCGTTCGCCGGCTATGCGTTCAACAAGTCCCACGCCGCCGGGTACGGACTGGTGTCCTACTGGACCGCCTATCTGAAGGCGAACTATCCGGCCGAGTACATGGCCGGTCTGCTCACCTCGGTCGGCGACGATAAAGACAAGGCCGCGGTGTACCTGGCGGACTGCCGCCGTCTGGGGATCACGGTGCTGGCTCCCGACGTCAACGAGTCGGTGCAGAACTTCACCTCGGTCGGCGACGACATCCGATTCGGCCTTGGCGCGATCCGCAACGTCGGCGCCAACGTCGTCAGTTCGGTGGTCACCACGCGCACCGATAAAGGCAAGTTCACCGACTTCTCCGACTACCTCAACAAGATCGACGTCGGTGCCTGCAACAAAAAGGTGGCCGAGTCGCTGATCAAAGCGGGGGCCTTCGATTCCCTCGGCCATCCCCGTAAGGGCCTGTTCCTGGTGCACAGCGACGCCGTGGAGTCGGTGCTGGGCACCAAGAAGGCTGAGGCGATGGGTCAGTTCGATCTTTTCGGAGGCGCCGGCGGCGACGGCACCGACACCGGCGATTCCGTGTTCACCATCAAAGTGCCCAATGAGGAGTGGGACGACAAACACAAGCTGGCCCTCGAACGCGAAATGCTCGGACTCTACGTGTCCGGACACCCGCTCAACGGGGTCGTGCATCTGCTGACGGCCCAGGTCGACACCGCCATCCCGGCGATTCTGGACGGCGATATCGCCAACGACACTCAGGTACGGGTCGGGGGAATCCTCGCGTCGGTGAACCGGCGCGTCAATAAGAGTGGAATGCCCTGGGCATCAGCGCAGTTGGAAGACCTGACCGGCGGCATTGAGGTGATGTTCTTCCCGCAGACCTACTCGCTGTTCGGGGCGGAGATCGCCGACGACGCGGTGGTCCTGGTGGGTGGCAAGGTCCGCATCCAGGACGACCGGATTTCGCTGATCGCCAATGACCTTGTGGTTCCTGACTTCTCGAACGCTCAGCCGGACCGGCCGCTGGCGGTAAGCCTGCCGACCCGCCAGTGCACATTGGACAAGGTGACCGCTCTCAAACAGGTGCTGTCCCGCCACCCCGGCACCTCGCAGGTGCATCTACGGTTGATCAGTGGTGACCGGATCACCACCTTGGAGTTGGATCAGTCGCTGCGGGTGACGCCCTCATCGGCGCTCATGGGTGACCTCAAGGCGCTGTTGGGCCCGGGCTGCCTGGGCGGCTGACCTTCAACGGTTCAGCGGCTCGCTCGTGCGCGCACCAGGGTGAGACGCCGCGTCATCTCCTCACTCGCCCAGCCGAGTCGATGGATCCACTCCAGGCGTGGGAGCGCCGCCGGCCCTGTGTAGTAGGAGGAAAACGACGCGTGGGTCTCGAATGCCTCCAGCGCCGCTGCCAGCATCCAGTCGCGAAAACGTCCGTCCGTGGAAAGGCCGTCGAATCGTTCGCAGGCCGGCAGAAAAGGGCCGCCGGGTGCAAGATCGGTGGCCCGCTCGATCGAATTGGAGAGGGCCTGCAACGCGTGGACCGCGAGGGCTCTGGAGCCGTGCTCCTGGGCCACCCTGGCCAGGGTGGACAGCCTGGTAGGCGACGGCTCGGACTCATCTGCGCTGATCAGCAGGACAAGGGCTCGCTGCAACGCCGCCAACCGGACCGCCGCCGGCCGTGAACGGTCCCGACTGCATGCATGTAGAGCAAGGGCCTGCGACATCACCTCGGCCGCCGTTCCGGATCGTGCCGAGGCGGCAAGTCGGTTATCGGCGGCAAAAGGCCGGTCGGCGTATGCCCGGCCCGACGGCCTCCACCTCCCCGCGCCGGACTAGGTAACCCTGCGCCGCCAACTCGTCGGCCCGGTCGAGTTTCCTGATGGCACACCGTCACGCGCAAGCGAATTCAGTTCCGAGTTGGCATTGAGAGCCAGGCGCGCCTTTCCCGGGGCGCTGGACACCGCCCGTTGGTCGACTACGAGTTGCGCAAAT